>JBGTET010000090.1:0-1700 GCA_041747695.1 Saccharimonadales bacterium (SeqCode) | reverse complement strand
AAATACAGTCGGTACAAAAATCAGTCGCAACCAAGAAATTTGGGAAAGTTTGTATATCTTGGCGCAGAGTTATTTAAATCAGCACTTGATGAAAATGGTTAATTCCAGTAAGCAAGAATCAGAAGCGAAGGTGACACAAGGTAGAAACAAGAGGGGAAAAGGGAAAACCGATGAACTCAACGCGACTACTGTCCCTAGATAACCCAGCTAATTAATTCTCAAAAAGTTAAGTTTAATCACAAAAGTACCACAAAGTAGAACTTTGGGATGGAGGTATAGTAAGTGCTCACTGGATACCGTTATGGATGATTGCGTTCTAAATTGAATTCTTCTTCAATGCAATCTCAGGTTGATATTTTTAGCTGTTAAATCAGGAAAATTAATTCAGCGATTTGATTTATACTTTTAGATTCGTCTAAATATCAAAAAAGTTTTGTCGTATGTCCAGCCTGAGTCCAGACATGGTTCGTATCTATTTGCAAGAGATTGGTCGTTATCCAATGCTAACCGCAGACCAAGAAATTGCTTATGGGAGGCAGGTACAGCAAATTATGGCAATTGAGCAAAGAAAAAATGAACTCACCCAACAACTAGCTAGGGAGCCAACAATGGTCGAATTAGCTGTTGATGTTGACAAAAGTGAATTGGAAATAGCTCAAATACAAAATCTTGGGCAACGAGCCAAACAAAAAATGGTGACAGCAAACCTGCGTCTGGTGGTTTCGATTGCCAAAAAATATCAGAAGCGCAATCTGGAATTCTTAGATTTGCTGCAAGAAGGGGCAATAGGTTTACAAAGGGGTGTAGAAAAATTTGACCCCAATCGCGGCTATAAGCTTTCCACCTACGTATACTGGTGGATTACGCAGTCAATCACACGGGCAATCGCAGAGAAATCCCGTACTGTACGCTTGCCAATTCATATCACCGAACAACTGAACAAAATTAAGAAAGTACAGCGAGAATTATTTCAGACACTGGGTCGTCCAGCCAGTGTTGTAGAAATTGCTGAAACTTTAGACTTACAACCAAGCCAGATTAGGGATTTTCTCAGCAGTTCAAAGCAGCCAATTTCTCTAGATGTAAAGATTGGAGATAACCAAGACACAGAACTTAGTCAACTTTTACCAGATGAAGGCATCTCTCCAGATGAACATATCACCAAAGAACTTTTGCGCCAAGATATTAATAGTTTATTAGAATCACTCAAACCGACGCAGCGTGAAGTATTAATTTTGCGTTTTGGGTTAGAGAACGATCAAGAACTAACTTTAGCTCAAATTGGAGAGAAATTGAATGTCAGTAGAGAACGAGTTCGCCAAATTCAGCAGCAAGCAATCACTGCTCTACGTCGTCAAAAAACTGAAATTCAACAGTATTTAGTTTCCTGAAGAATACCAAAAGATGATGTTTTAGGGACTAGTAAGGGGATTTACAGCATTCGGCTTTTAACATCCCCTCAATCGAGTGAAAGATTAGCCTATTCTGTAAGATGCTCGTCCATGCTTCTCCAGATATTGCTGATGATACTCTTCTGCTCTATAGAATTGCGGTGCAGCTACAATCTCCGTCACAATTGGATTTTTGTGATAACGAGAACTATTTTCAAGCTGCTCCTTGGAGGCTCTTGCTAATAATTCCTGCTCTGGAGTGTGGAAAAATATCACTGACCGATATTGATAACCAACATCTAGCTCCTG
>JBGTET010000089.1:0-2026 GCA_041747695.1 Saccharimonadales bacterium (SeqCode) | reverse complement strand
AGTATGAATGAGCTAATCTTTTTACGCCAAGGAATTACAGGGCGAATGTGCATTACTGGCTTTCGTTCTAGATATGAATGCCACTCTTCATTAGTAAAATTCGTGGGCTTGTAATCATAGGGAACGTGAAAGTCCAATAGTTCGCCCACTGCTTGTATTGCATCCCCTATCATCACATCTGGAGAGTATTCTAGTTGTCTGAACTCTTCCGAATCTCGAATTTCTCTGAGCCAGCGATCTATTGCTTCTAACCTTCGTAATTGATTTTGATTAAGCATTGTTCTCTGAAGGGGTAGTTCGTTGATTGCTTCTAAGTTGCGTAAATTGATATGCATGAATCCTCGCTTGTGATGCTCCCACGCACAATTACCACGACCGCAGATATAGAGCGGACGTAATACAGATAATCTGTGTTTATAGCTAGATAACTGTGTCCGGGCTATTGACGTATCGATAACCCGGACACTATGATATTAACTACAACCGCTCATTAATGTCAAGCGCTCATTAATATAAATCGATTGGCATTTACTAACGGTTAGAAATTAGCAATGATAAATGGTTGTATTGATAACCGTTTATTGTTACTGAATGCCTATAAGGAACCAAGTCAAGAAATTTGTAGACGGTTTGGGGATTACTCGCTATCGCTTTCAAAAAGATACGGGCATAGCACCCAGTACCGCTTACAACTTATACGATAATCCTGATTGGATACCACAAGTTACAGCTTTAAACAAAATCTGCGATTTTTACCGTGTCCAGCCCAGCGAGTTAATTTACTGGGTTCCACCAGAAGAAATTAAAGAAGACAAGGAGGATAAATGATCAACACCGACCAGCCACAGGACATAACAGAGCGGCTAAACGATATAGACGAGCGCTTAAAACAATATATATATACAGTTGCCCCGCTTACGGGGTTGATTATGCGAACTTGCGGATGTGGAGACTGAAGCGGGAGAGCCAAAGGGCAGACAGTTAGCCAAATGTTTGCCCCGTGTTCCAATCAAGAAACCCGCTCGGACGGGAATCTAAGCGGGTTTCTTGATTATTTGGCTGTACACAAGCGGTAACTCCGAAACGAAATTGTCTGTGGTAGGACTTTTCGGAACCGCGATCGCTGACTCTATGATAAGCAGTTCTGCGTTCGCGTTGCAAGGGAGTTATCCGAAATATTACAAATACTTCGGAATGTAACATGATGAACTCTCGAAATGTAGAACAAGCGCATGGCTATGTAGCACATGACGACAGAGATGATTTTAATTTTATTTTTGTCCACAAAGAATTAGACGATTTTGGGCTTGATCCATATTCATTTCGTATATATAGCCGAATCGTAAGACGTGCTGGCAAGGGAGAAGCCTTTGAAAGCAATAAAAACATGGCGGCAGGTTGTCGGATGTCGGAAGCGCAGGTCAAGCGATCGCTAAAGACTTTAACGACACATGGCTTGATTATCAAAGAGTCTCGCCCCGGTACAACTTGCATTTATCGTGTTGCGCCTAGACGCAATTGGTCAAACCCTATACCGATTATTAAAGAGTTTTGTACGGATAGCTCACACAGACCTACCCTTACCCAGGTCTCTCAGAACGGGGGGGTAGGTCTGACAGAGCTAGGGGGTAGGTCTGACAGAGCTAGGGGGGTAGGTCTGACAGAGCTAGAAAGTAATTCCCTCTTAAATACCTCTAATAAAGTCAATCCCTCTAAGAGCGATGGAGGGAGAAAAAAAGAGGAAAAGAAGAACAAAGAAACTAACCAAGAAAAAGCACTTCCAGATAATCACTACGCTGTTAAAAAAGAGAAAATCTCTGCAACTAACGAGAAATCCACTCATGAGGATCTAAATTCCGGCGCGGCGCGTGAGAACCATTCTCAAATTTTGGTTTTCAGTGATGACCCAGTTAAAGAAGTGGATTTTCTGCTTTACTATCAGACCTATCAGCGATCGCAGGGCAAAGATATTAACAACGTTGCCCCATACGTGACTACAGTGCTTTCTAAAAAAGATGAAGGTAGT
>JBGTET010000088.1:0-2080 GCA_041747695.1 Saccharimonadales bacterium (SeqCode) | reverse complement strand
CGATGCCTGACTTGTTCATGCTGTTATCTCCAAAAGGTGCGATACCGGAATCTCACCGGTGTGGTTTAAAAAGAGTTACCCGTATTACAGTGTGAACCCTATCATCTTATTATAGCACTTTTGTCAATATTTTTCAATAATCCATATCTGTTGGCGACCATTACATTATGCTAAAATACCCATTAAAGCCTTAAGCCTTATGTTGAACGATTTTTCACCGCCAAACGAACCGAAACCCAGTCCAGCATCACCGCCGCCTACGCCGGCTAGTTCGCCTTATTTACAGCAAAACAATAACAACTTGCCACCTCAGCCCCTAAAACCATTGACGAGCGATGATGATAAAAAAACCATGCCACCACTCCGCAATCGAAAGAACTGGAGTAAAAAAAAGAGGTTTTTAGTTTACGTTTTGCCGTTACTTATTGTGTTTGCCGGACTAGGTGGAGCCTACGCCGCTTTCAAGGCCGACGAGCCAGTAACTAACAATTCCGAAGCTCAAAATTTCGTGCAAGAAACGGAAGAAGAGATAGTAGATGAAAACGCCGGCCTGTTGCCGTCACCATTGTCTGGAGTAATGGTTGCCGAAGCTGACGCAAACAGACCAGTCACCGCCATTATGATAGAAAACAGCGGAGAAGCTCGGCCACAGTCCGGTCTTAATGAAGCCGATGTGATATTTGAAGCAATAGCCGAGGGCGGTGTCACTAGGTTTTTAGCTCTCTACCAGGCTAAGCGGTCCGATTACGTTGGCCCCGTCAGAAGCGCCCGACCATACTACGTTGATTGGGCGGCAGCTTTTGATGCTGGGTACGTTAATGCCGGCGGCAGCCCAGATGGACTAAACCGCATTGGGCAGCTCGGTGTTAAAAATATCAGCGCTTTTGCCTACGGCAATGATGTGTTTTTCCGAACTAGCGACCGCTTCGCCCCCCACAACCTATACACGACATTTGACGGTCTAGATAAAGTAAACCAAAACTCCGGCTACTCCTCTAGCACTTTTACACCATGGAAACGTAAAGATGATTTTGCTCAAACTCCATCGGCCAGAGCTATAGATATTAGTATTTCTGGACCATTTTACAACGTTCGCTATGATTACGATGCTGCAACCAACAGCTACCTACGCAGCATGGGTGGCTCAGCCCATAACGACGAGGCATCCGGCAAACAACTAGCCCCAAAAGCAGTGCTGGTACTTGCTAAAAATCGTAGCCAAAACGGTATTTACAGCGTCTACAACACCACCGGCAGCGGCACTTTTAGGGTATATCAAGACGGTGTTGTTAGTGAGGGTACTTGGAGTAGACCCGGCGATAAAGACCAGTATAGCTTTAAAGACAAATATGGCTTTGATTTTAACTTTAATAAAGGACAGGTGTGGGTGAGCGTGGTTGGTGCAATAACCGACGTAACATCTTCGCCTTAGTTAAATAATATAATGCACGGCATGGAGAAGCTAAAACCGCTTGTCCGTTATAACGCCACGCTAATTTTTGGTGCCTTTTTTATAGTTGGAATTTTCTCAGCCTTTATTTTTCTAACAGCTCTAGCTATGGAAAAAGCCAAATACGGCTACTACGGTGCGGCGGCGGCGGCTTCGCTAGGCAGCTTAATCGCCAGTATATTTGTAGCCAGGGCCAGTTTACGATCGACCGATTTTTTGGCGCGGGCTATTTTACATGTTTCTCGTGACAATACATCGGTTGGACCGCCAGATGTTCGTAATTTACCGGCCGGGCATGATTTTATGGAAAGTCTGGCTCGCAGCATTTACGATATGGCTTCGATGGGCGTACCTGCCACTCAAACTCTGCCAGGTGATAGTAAAATCGACCGTTTTCAAAAAGCATTGCTTTTCAATACACCTCTGGCATATTACGTACTAGATAAGAATCATAACTTGATTTACGCAAATCAAAATGCCCTCGATTTTGCTGGTTTAACACCTGAATCTTTAGGAAAAAATTTTAACGAAATTATGAACATGTCTTTTTCGGGTGATATCACACTGGAAGAATGGTTGAATTCGACAGTTACTACTAGGGCAACCGACCAGCACACCTGGGAGCGCGTT
>JBGTET010000087.1:0-6614 GCA_041747695.1 Saccharimonadales bacterium (SeqCode) | reverse complement strand
AATCTATCGTTCGACGTGAACGAATGGGTCACATAACCCTAGCGGCACCAGTTGCCCACATTTGGTTCCTCCGCGGAACTCCATCTGCGATTGGCTTGCTACTTGGCATGACTGTTAAGAACCTAGAGCGCATCACATACTTTGCCTCTTACGTTGTTATGTCGGTTGATGCCGAAAAACGCGAGAAAATGATTGCTGACTTAGAAGCTGAAGCTGTTGCTGCTAAAGCCGCTATCGAAAGCCGCTACGAAGAAATGGCTAAAGCAGAAGGTGCTGATGTCAAAGTTTTGGCTGCTGCTCGAAATAAAGAACTCGACGAAGCTCAAGCTGGATACTCAGAACAGAAAGACCAACTCGACAGTCTACTTAAGTTCAACTTAATGAGTGAAACTGAATATCGAAGCCTAACTGACGGCATGAAAGCAATCGTCACAGTAGGCATGGGCGGCCAAGCTATCAAAGACCTTTTGGACGAAATTGATGTTGCTGGGCTAATTAAAGCCTTGAACGAAGAAGCCGAAAAAGCTAAAGGCCAACGACACAAGAAGTTGATGAAACGACTTAAGGTTATCGAGTCTATGGATCAAGCTGGCATCAAGCCGAGCTCAATGATGGTGACAGTTCTTCCAGTAATCCCACCAGATCTAAGACCGATGGTTCAGCTAACAGGTGGACGATTCGCTACATCTGACCTTAACGACCTTTACCGACGCGTAATTAACCGCAACAACCGTCTTAAGAAGCTAATCGACCTTAACGCACCAGAAGTAATTCGCCGAAACGAAATGCGAATGCTCCAAGAAGCTGTAGATGCATTGATTGACAACAACTCAGCCCGATCTGGCCGAGCAGTATCTGCGACCGGCGGACGCCGACGTCTTAAGTCACTTAGTGACATGCTAAAAGGTAGGCAAGGACGATTCCGCCAGAACTTACTTGGTAAGCGCGTGGACTACTCTGGTCGTTCGGTGATTGTCTCTGGACCAGAACTTACGATTCACGAATGTGGTCTACCAAAGATGATGGCTTTGGAATTATTCAAGCCATTCGTAATTGGTTACCTAATTCAAGAAGATCACGCCCACAACATTAAGTCAGCGACTAGAATGATCGAAGCTGGTGAAAACATCGTTTGGGACGCTTTGGACGAAGTCATTAAGGGCAAATATGTTCTCTTGAACCGTGCTCCAACGCTGCACCGACTTGGAATCCAGGCCTTCCAGCCTAAGTTAATCGAAGGTAAAGCTATTCAGCTTCACCCATTGGTCTGTAAAGGTTTCAACGCCGACTTTGACGGTGACCAGATGGCTGTGCACTTGCCACTATCTGCTCCTGCCCAAAAAGAAGCACGCGAAATCATGTCGGCTGCTAAGAACCTACTTAAGCCGGCTGATGGAACTCCAATTCTGCACATTGAGCAGGACATCGTACTTGGTCTTTACTACCTAACTTACCAAAAAGCACGATTAGACGACGAAATAACACACTTTAGTTCATTTGACGAAGCGATTCACGCATACGACCAAGGTGTCATTAAGCTTCAGAACAACATCAGCTTGCCAGTTGGAGGAGAAGTCATCCAGACAACTATTGGACGAGTTTTCTTTAACGAAGCTCTGCCAGAAGACTTTAAGTTCCAGAACGATCCAATGACTAAGAAGAAATTGTCACGAGTTATGGCCCAGATTTACGAACAATTTGGCCAAGAAATAACTGCCGAGATTGGCGACAAGCTAAAAGACATCGGTTTCGAATACGCAACTACATCAGGCCTTTCGACGGGTATGGATGACTACACAGACCTAGCTGTGCTTGATACCTTGCTTGGAGAAGGTGAAGTCCAAGCTGCGGCAATTTCTAAGCAGTACGAACAAGGTTTGATCAACAACCAAGAACGTTACCGTTTAACAGTCGAAGCATGGCGAAATGTCGACCAAAACGTGCTAGAAGCTCTAGAGAAGCAATTCGACGAAGAAGACACTACAACATCTGTCACAGTTGTTTCAGGTGCTCGTGGTAACATCGGTCAGGTTAAGCAGGTTACCGGTACTTTGGGTATCCTTGCAGACGCTACCGGACGTGAAATTGAGCTGCCGATTAAGTCTAACTACAAGAAGGGCATGACTCCATTAGAGTACTTTACCTCGACCCGTGGTACACGTAAGGGAATGATCTCAACTGCACTTAAGACTGCCGACTCAGGTTACCTAACTCGTCGTTTAGTTGACGTATCTCAGGATGTCTTCATTACAAATGATGACTTCGAAGACCCTGGCTTTACTGTCAGCAAGAGCGAAACTGCCGAAATCGGACTTGATTACGCTGAGCGAATCACAGGGCGAGCATCTGCTGAAGTCATCAAGATTGATGGTAAGAAAGTTGTTGGCAAGGGTGATCTAATCAGCCCAACTGTTGCTGCTGAAATCAAAGCATCTGATATCGAAGCGATTAAGATCATGAGCGTGCTTTCTTGTACAAACCTCCGTGGTGTTTCGCAGAAATCTTACGGAACAGATATGTCTACCGGTGTTCTAGTCGAGCCATTTACGCCAATTGGTGTAATTGCGGCTCAGTCTATTGGTGAGCCAGGAACTCAGCTAACATTGGACGTCTTCCATGCCGGTGGCGTAGCTGGAGACGACATTTCACAGGGTCTACCTCGTGTCGAAGAGTTGTTCGAAGCTCGACAACCAAAGGGTGAAGCCTTCATCAGCGAAATTGCTGGAACGGTTAGCCTATGGGAAGAAGGCGAAACTTACTTAGTCCAAGTTGCTTCTGATCCAAAGGGCGTTAAAACGATCAAACTCAAGGGAGCAGCACCAAAAGTTAAGTCTGGTGCAACAGTTTCTGTTGGCGACGTGATTGCCTCTGACAAAGACGGCAAAAAACCAGTCGTAGCCACTGTTGACGGAGTTATCGACTTCGGCAAAGACGAAGCTATGATTTCTCCATCAGACAAGCCATTCGTACGTTACGAAATCCCTGGCTTTAAGACTATGGTCGTAAAGAATGGTGATGTCGTAGAAGCTGGTGATCGGCTAACAAGCGGTTCGATCAACCTCCAAGAACTACTTCGATTGAAGGGCGCAGAATCAACTCAGCGCTACATCATGAACGAAGTCCTTAGAATCTTCGCCAGCCAAGGCCAGACAATCTCAGACAAACACTTGGAAGTAGTTGTTCGCCAAATGTTCAGTCGCGTACTGATAGAAGACTCTGGTGACACAACTTTTGTAACTGGTGACGTGGTTTCCCACGCTGCAGTTGACGAAGCCAACAAAGAAATGAAAGCAGCCGGCAAGAAACCTGTTGAATTTACCCTATTACTACTGGGAATCACTAAGGTCTCTACATGGTCAGACTCATTCCTTTCTGCCGCATCATTCCAGGATACAACTCGTGTGTTGATCAACGCTGCTACATCAGGCAAGGTAGATCACCTATACGGATTGAAAGAAAACGTGATTCTTGGTCGAAGAATCCCAGTCGGTACCGGAGCAGTTACAGAGGAATCTGAGTTGACTCCAGAGGCGACATCTGTTTAAATAACCAAGTTTCTCAAATAAGGACAATATGCCAACAATCAACCAACTAGTACGAAAAGGACGCAAAGCGACAAAGTCAAAATCTAAGTCGCCAGCTCTTTCTGTTGTGCACAATCAGCTTAAGAACAAAATTTACATGGACAATAACCCACTTCGACGAGGAGTTTGCGTAAAGGTTACGACCAAGACTCCGCGTAAGCCAAACTCGGCTTTGCGTAAAGTGGCTCGTGTTCGTTTAACCAACGGCCAAGAAGTTTGGGCCTACATCGGTGGAGAAGGACACAGCTTGCAGGAGCACGCTGTGGTTCTGATCCGCGGTGGACGTGTACCAGACCTTCCAGGTGTCCGTTACCACATTGTTCGTGGTGCGCTCGACCTAACAGGGGTCGAAGACCGCAAACAACGCCGAAGTAAATACGGAGCTAAGAAACCCTAATGCCACGCAAGAAGACCAAGTCACTACAACGTGATATCAAACCAGATCGAAAATATAATTCGATTTTGGTCCAGAAACTGATCAACAAGACCATGCTAGACGGCAAGAAGCAACTGGCTGAGAACATTGTTTACGATGCTATGGATATTGCTGCAACCCGAGTTAAAGGCGCCGAGCCACTAGAAATCCTAGAAAAAGCTTTAAAGAATGTTAATCCAAGTCTGGAAGTTAAGTCTCGCCGAGTTGGTGGCGCAAACTACCAGATCCCGTTTGAAGTTAAGGGCACACGCCAGACTCACTTGTCGCTCATGTGGTTTGTCGAAGCTGTTCGTGGACGCCGTTCCGGAATGGGCAAAAGCTCAGCCGAGGCAATGGCAGCAGAAATTGTAGATGCCTACAACAACGCCGGCAACGCCGTTAAGAAAAAAGAAGATACTCACAAAATGGCAGAAGCCAACCGAGCCTTCGCACACTTTGCGAGGTACTAGAATCATGGGTGAGTCTACACTAATTCCAAGGCCGGGGATGGAACACCTCAGAGGCACTCGCATAGCTGGTATTGTGAAGCCTAAACAATCATTAGATCAACTCGTAGCAAATGTGACAGATCCACGCAAAGTCCGTGCTTTCGTAGAGGATTTAACTGACCAAATTGTTGCAACAATCGAAGTCGATGGCGATCCGAACATATATCGTCTGCAGCCCCAAGAGCATGTTGCATTTGACCAATTATTGCAGGATGTTGATGACTGGCTCGATAGAGACGATCCAAGCACGGTCATTGTTGTCGAAGAAGTGTTTAGGGCTGTCGGTGAGGATCTAGGTGATCTGTTAGACCCCGAATGGCTTGAAAAGAATCGAGAAGCTTTGGAGAGATTCAAAGCTGATGGCATTGTATAAAACTCAATCAATAGAATAATCAAGGAAAATTATGACAGACAAAAAATTTACATTAGACAAGACACGCAACATCGGTATTATTGCTCATATTGACGCTGGCAAGACCACAACTACCGAGAGAGTTCTTTATTACACAGGTGTTTCTTATAAAATTGGTGAGGTTCACGACGGCGAAGCCACTATGGACTGGATGGAGCAGGAGCAAGAGCGTGGTATTACCATTACTTCTGCTGCAACTACTTGTTTTTGGGATGATCACCGCATTAACATTATCGACACTCCTGGTCACGTAGACTTTACTGTCGAGGTTGAGCGTTCTTTACGTGTGCTTGACGGTGGTGTCACTGTCTTTGATGGTGTCGCAGGTGTTGAGTCACAAACCGAAACCGTTTGGCGCCAAGCCGATAAGTACAACGTTCCTCGTATCTGTTTTATTAACAAACTGGATCGAACAGGTGCTGACTTCTATTTTGACATTAAAAGTATTGAAGACCGCCTGACTAAAAACGGCGTGGTTATGCAACTTCCAATCGGTATCGAGATGGGCTTTACGGCGATCATTGACCTTTTGACCATGAAAGCCTTCCAGTACAACACTGACGACGGCATGAAGTTCGACACTATTGATATTCCAGAAGATATGAAGGCCAAAGCCGAAGAATACCGCAGTAAAATGGTTGAAAAGATTGCCGATACCAGCGACGCACTTACAGAAAAATGGCTCGAAGGGGAGGAAATCTCTAACGAAGAAATCGTAGCCGCACTTCGACAAGCAACTATCGACGTAAAACTTCACCCAATTTTCTTGGGTTCTGCGCTTAAGAACAAGGGCGTCCAGATGCTTCTTGACGCCGTTAACCTATACCTACCTAGCCCTCTAGATGTACCACCTGCTAAAGGTGTTCACCCTAAAACTGGCGAAGAGATTACTCGTCTGCCAGACGATAAAGCACCTTTTTCTGCATTAGCCTTCAAGATCGCAACTGACCCGTTTGTGGGTAAGCTGGCTTTCTTCCGTGTATATTCAGGCGCGCTTAAGGCTGGATCTTATGTTCTAAACTCTTCATCTGGTGACAAAGAACGAGTTGGACGTATCGTGCGTATGCACGCCAACTCTCGAGAAGAAGTTGATGAAGTCTTTGCTGGTGACATTGCTGCCATCGTTGGGCTAAAAGGAACAACTACTGGTAATACGCTTTGTGATCCTAATGATCCGATTTTGCTAGAATCAATCACATTCCCAGAACCTCCAGTATCGATTGCGATTGAGCCTAAGACTAAAGCCGACCAAGAAAAAATGAGTATCGCCCTTCAGCGCCTAGCCGAAGAAGATCCAACTTTCAGAATTCGTGTTGACGACGAAACTGGCCAGACAATCATCTCTGGTATGGGTGAGTTGCACCTAGAAATCATCGTCGACCGAATGAAGCGAGAATTTAAGGTTGAGGCCAACATTGGTCAACCTCAGGTTGCTTACCGAGAAACTATTCGTGAGACCAAAGAAATCGAAGGTAAATACATCAAGCAATCTGGTGGACGTGGTCAATATGGTCACGTTTGGCTTAAGCTTGAGCCACAAGAAGCCGGTGTAGGCTTTGAATTCGTCGACGCCATCAAAGGTGGAGTCGTGCCACGTGAGTACATCCCAGCTGTTAAAAACGGTATCGAAGAAGCTATGAACAACGGTGTTATGGCCGGATATCCAGTGGTAGACCTAAAAGCTACTCTATATG
>JBGTET010000086.1:0-7444 GCA_041747695.1 Saccharimonadales bacterium (SeqCode) | reverse complement strand
CTTCCGCGGCAATTGGAATAACCGATAAAATACCTAGTGCTAATGCACCGAATAGAGTCAAACGCATAACCACTTTAGAAAGGTACTTTTCGGTTGATGCGCCAGAGCGTACGTCTGCAATAAAGCCACCTTGCTTTTGCAAGTTCTCGGCAATCTGTTTGGCGTCAAACATGATCGAAGTGTAGAAGTACGTGAACATGACAACTAAGCCAAAATAGACCAAAGTATAGATGTAATTGACTGAATTGGCAGTTTCTGGGGTTGAACCTGGCATGGCAAACCATGTAATGAGATTCTGGCCTAAAGTAACTAAGCTCTCGCTATTTGCGTTCTGGAGTAGCTGACCAAGAAAGGCTGGTACTGCCAAGAAGGCAGAGGCGAATATAACTGGGATCACACCGGCAGTTATTAGCTTGATCGGCAAAACAGTATTAACGCCTCCATAGGCTCGGTTGCCACGTACACGTTTGGCATAACTAACAGTAAGAATCCGCTGGGCTTCGTTTAGCTTTACCACCAGGAATACCATAATCAAAGACACCAGTCCCAGCCCCAGTACGAATAATGCCCCGCGTCCGTTGATTGGAAGTGTCCATTGGTTAAACACGGCAAACTGGGCGCCTTGACCAACAACAGAACTTATAAGTGTACCGATGATAGACGGCAACTGAGAGATAATACCAACAAAAATCAACACCGAAATACCGTTGCCGACCCCTTGCTCACTCATTAGCTCGCCTAGCCACATCAATAGCATTGCGCCTCCTGTTAGCGTGGCGACCATCAGAATCCACTGAGTTAGGCCAGCGCCTGCAGTGATATCAATACCACTGGCTGCCGAGGCCTGCTGCCGAACCAGAAATATAAGACCAATTGACTGCATGATCGCCAGAGGTAGTGCCAGGATTCTGGTGTACTGGTTAATCTTACGTCGTCCGCCCTCACCTTCTTTGGACAAGGCTTCCATGCGGGGAATAGCTTTTGACAGAAGTTGGGTGATAATCGAGGCATTAATGTATGGCCCAAGGCCAAGCAGCATAATCGAGAAGTTAGATAAAGCTCCACCGGATATCAGATCGAGGAAGCCAAGTAGCTGTTGGCCATCAAATAGGTTACTCAGGAGTTGTCGAAGTTGAGTTGGTTCGGCCAGCGGGATTGGAACATGAGCCAGAAATCGGAAAACAAGCAATAGGGCAATAACTATGAAAATACGCTTCCGCATATCGCGGTTAGCAAACGCTTGCTTGATTACCCTCCAAGTCATAGTGTAATTTAGTCTTTCTTAGTTTTGCTTGCTGCCTTTGAAGTTGCGGGTCGTTTTGTTCGTTCTGTCACAGTGTAACTTCCACCTGCTTTTTCGATAGCCTTTTGGGCACCTTCGGAAATAGCTGGAAGTTTAACGGTGAACTTCTTAGAAACTTCACCTTTGGTGATTAACTTTACCCACCGATACTCTGAGTCTATCACATTTGCTTCGGCAAGTGATTTTGCGTCGATTGTGACACCTTTAACTTTGGCCAAGTCTCTAGTTGTGATGATAACTCGACCATTTGGACGTGGTTTAAAACCCTTCATCTTAGGGATACGTTGAGCTAAAGGAATCTGACCACCTTCAAAGCCACGTCGAGTCGAACCACCACTTCGGGCATTCTGACCTTTTGTGCCTCGACCGGCAGTTTTTCCGCGACCAGCAGCAATTCCGCGACCAGCTCGTCGTCGTGGCTTATTTGCAACAATTTCTAGTTCGTGGTGCTTCATTTTTTGCTCGCCTTCTCTGTTTTGCTAGCAGATCTGTCTTTAGCATTAACTTGGGTAGTTAACCATTTATCTACTGGCACAAGGGCTTCAAGCGCCTGAATTGTTGCATAGGCAACGTTGATCTTGTTAGAGCTACCAAGTGATTTAGACAGAATGTTATGTACACCTGCAAGCTCCAGAACGACTCGGACTACTCCACCAGCAATCAGACCTGTACCTTCGCTGGCTGGAAGTAATAGAACCTTAGCTCCAGCAACTTTACCTGTAGAATCGTGCGGGATTGTACCCTTGTTAACTGGTACTGTAATTAGCTGTTTCTTAGCAACATCAACAGCTTTGGCAACAGATGCCTGAACATCGGCACCCTTAGAAACTCCAACACCTACGCGTCCTTTGCCGTCACCGACAACAACTAGCGCTCGGAAGCGGAACCGGCGTCCACCCTTTACGACACGAGCAACTCGGTCAATGCTGACGACTTGTTCTTCGTACTGTTTTTCTTGTAATTCTTGTGCGGGATTATTATTTGGTTGGGCCATTTAGAACTCCAGTCCTTCTTTACGGGCAGCTTCGGCTACGTTTTTAACTCGGCCATGGTACAACTTAAAGCCTCGGTCAAAGACAACAGCTTTGATCTTGGCAGCTTTGGCTTTTTTAGCGATGTCAGCTCCAAGCCATGTTGACTTGTCACTTAGGCTAGATTTAGCCAGAGTTTTCTCTTTAGCAGTTGTGCTAGCGGCAAGTGTCTTGCCATTTTCATCATCGATCAGCTGAGCAGAGACATGTGCGTTTGAGACTGAAACTGAAAGTCTTGGACGAGATGCAGTGCCACGAACCTGAGCTCGCGTTCTGCTAGCTCTTTGACTTCGATTTAGTGTTCTTTTAGCTATTTCATTCATATCTATTCCCCTGATCCTGCGGTCTTACCGCTCTTACGGACGACGTATTCGTCTTCGTACTTTATGCCTTTACCTTTGTATGGTTCTGGCTTCTTGAATTCTCTGATTTCTGCTGCAACTTGTCCGACTTGCTGTTTGTCGTTGCCTGTAACTGTGATGATGTTCTGATCAACAGAGACATCAATGCCTTCTGGAATCTGGTAGTTAATGTCATGTGAAAATCCTAATGACATTTTAAGGGCTTTGCCGTTAACATTGACCTTAAAACCAACGCCGTTAACTTCTAGCTTCTTAGAAAAGCCTGAATTTACGCCTTCAACCATGTTGTTGATCAGCGCTCGAGTTAAACCGTGTTGCGCTTTAGAGGCTTTTTCTTCGTTGTGGCGCTCAACAATTACTTCTTCGCCTTCGACTTTAACAGTAACAGTTGGCAAGATTGCGTGCTCTAGCTGTCCTTTAGGGCCAACTACAGTAACTTTGTCATCAGCAACAGAAACTGTCACGCCTGATGGGATTGGAACTGGTGATTTTCCTATACGACTCATACTAATAGACCTCGCATATTACTTCGCCGCCGACGCGAGCTTTAGTTGCTTTAAATCCGGTCATAATACCTTGTGGTGTCGACATAATCACGATTCCACGACCATTCTTGACTCGAGGAATTTCGCTGGCATTAGCGTAAACTCGTCGTCCTGGCTTAGATATTCGCTGAATGTGCGAAATCTTAGCATTTGATCCGTTTGGATAAATTGTCACGTGGATAGTTTTAAAACCTGTGTCGTTGTCGACAACTTGGTAAGACTCGATATAGCGATTATTTTTGAGCTCAGCAATAATAGTCTCTTTCATCTTTGAATGAGGCATAACAACTTCGTTCTTAGAAGCCGCAATAGCGTTGCGGATTCGGGTTAACATGTCTGCAATTGGGTCTGTAGATACCATATTTACTCCTACCAACTAGCTTTCGTTACGCCTGGAATTTCGCCCTTGCTGGCGTGCTCTCGGAAGGCAATTCTCGAAAGACCAAACTGTCTCATATAACCACGAGTACGACCTGTCTCGATGCAACGGTTCTTCATACGGGCTGGAGATGAATTACGAGGTAAACGTGCCAAACCATCAAGATCTCCGGCAGCCTTTAACTCAGCACGCTTTTCGGCGTACTTAAGAATCATCTTTTCTCTCTTTAAATCTCGTGCGATTACACTTTTCTTTGGCATTACTTCTTCTCCTTTTCGAACGGCATACCGATTGCGGCAAGCAGTGCTCTGGTTTGTTCTTTATCTTTACCAGTTGTATCAATTGTTATCTGAACTCCGTGAGAAACTGTAGTTTCTTCGAAGCTTAATTCTGGGAAAACCGATTGGTCATTTATGCCGATAGAATATCCACCGCGGCCATCAAATGACTTCTTAGAAACACCGTGGAAGTCGCGCATTCGTGGCAGAACAACGGCGATGAGTCGGTCTAGGAATTCGTACATTCTGTCCCCTCGCAAAGTAACCTTCAAACCAATGATGTTACCTTCGCGAAGCTTAAATGATGCGATAGATTTACGGGCAATCGTCTTAACTGGAGCTTGGCCAGTTATTTTAGAAACTGTATTTACAGCAGCTTCGATCATGCGTTTGTCGTCTTTCGCGCGTCCAAGGCCAACTGCAACTGTAACTTTTACCAGTTTGGGAACTTCGTGCATGTTAGTTAGTTTAAGTTCTTCCTTCAAAGCTGGAGCTAGCTCACTAGAATAAAGAGTTTTTAGGCGTGGTTGGTATGTTGCTGTTTGAACCATTACTTGATCTCCTTATTATTAGCTTGCTTGTAAACTCGAACTTTGTTGCCTTTGGCATCAGTTTTGTAACCGACGCGGGCTGGCTTGCCCTTTTTGCTCGGGTGAGCGATAGCAACGTTAGAAACGTTTATAGGGTGAGTGATCTCAAAAACACCGGCTGGCTTATTTTTACCGCCTTGCTTCTGGTGCTTCTTGGCAGTATTGACACCTTCGATGATGACGCCATTAACAGTTGGTACAGTTTCGCGGATAGTTCCGGTCTGACCTTTGTGCTTACCAGCGATAATCACAACTGAGTCTCCTTTGCGCAACTTCATCTTAAAGTACCTCCGGAGCTAAGCTGACGATCTTAGCATAATTTTTATCACGAAGTTCACGTGGAACCGGTCCAAAAATACGGGTTCCGCGAGGAAGTTTGTCTTCACCAATTATAACTGCGGCGTTGTCGTCGAACTTAATAGTTGATCCGTCTTTTCGCTTAATCGGGTGAGTCGTTCGAACAACCACAGCCTGGACAACTGATTTCTTCTTAACTGTGCCGTTTGGAGCAGCTTCTTTAACAGTAGCCGTGATGACGTCACCAACACCAGCGTACTTACGGCGTGAGCCACCAAGAACACGGATACAAAGAATTTCCTTTGCTCCAGAGTTGTCGGTTACGACTAGTCGGCTTTCTTGTTGAATCATTTTTGCGGTTCCTCTGCTGTGACTTCGTCAATAATCTCGGCTGGCTTGATGACTTTAGTTAAAGTCCAGCGCTTAGTCTTAGAAATCGGTTTACTCTCAGTAATTTCTACCAAGTCACCAACGTTACTAGAATTAGTCTCATCGTGAGCGTGATACTTCTTACTTCGAGTGTATTGCTTCTTATATATAGGGTGGGTAATTCGTCGATCTACAATAACTGTGATAGATTTATCACCTTTGCTAGATACAACGGTTCCGTTAATTATTCGGCTCATTCTGACTTCTCCTTGGTCTTAGTCTCTGGTTTAGCACTATTGTTGGCAACAGTTAACGTCTGGGCAAGTTCCTTGCGAAGCGCTCGTAACTCACGGACATTTCGGTCATCGGTTGTGGCAATTCCAAGGCGCTTTGCATTAATCTTCTCGCGAAGCTTATCTGCATGCTTGTTAAGTTCTGTAGCAGACTTCTTTGGCATATCAGCTAATTTCATGACTGCTCCTCCTTGATGATGAACTTACTTCGAACTGGCAACTTGTGGGCGGCTAATCGCATAGCCTCTCTAGCTTGCTCTTCGGTAACACCGTCCATTTCGAACAAAATTGTGCCTGGCTTAACCTTGGCGACGAAAAATTCTGGATTTCCTTTACCGCTACCCATCTTCACGTCTTGTGGCTTGCGAGTTACAGGAGTGTGAGGGAAAATTCGAATCCAAATCTTACCACCACGCTTGATGTAACGAGTCATAGCCTGACGTGCAGATTCGATCTGGCGTGAGGTAATTCGCTCGATATCGAGTGATTGCAACGCGTATTTACCAAAAGCAATCTTGTTGTTTTTGCTGGCAACACCTTTGATCACACCTTTGCGAACCTTTCGGTACTTGGTTTTGTTTGGCATCAACATGTTAAAGTACCTCTCCCTTGTTAATCCAAACCTTTACACCAATGATTCCAGCACCTGTTTTAGCAGTTGCTAGTGCGTAATCGATGTCAGCACGTAGTGTGTGAAGTGGCACAGAACCTTCGATGTTCTTCTCTCGACGGGCCATGTCAGCGTTGTTTAGACGACCAGACACTTCGATTCGGATACCCTTTGCACCGGCTCGCATAGTTGCAGCAGATGCCATCTTAATAGCTCGGCGGAAGTTAATTCGTCGCTCTAACTGGTAAGCAATGTTTTCGGCAACTAGTTTGGCGTACATTTCTGGCTTCTTGAGCTCTTGGATGTTAATACGCACAGGCACTTTGTAAACTTTAGCGATAGAATCCTTAAGCTCTTCGGTACCAGAACCACCACGTCCGATAACAACTCCAGCTTTAGCTGTGTGGATTGTAACTGTTACAAGGTTAGGAGATCGCTCGATATCAACTACGTTAATAGAAGCTCGTGAGCCATATTTATCAATAATTTGCTTTCTAACTTGAAGATCATCGGCTAAGAACTGCTTGTACTCACGCTTTGAAGCAAACCACTTGGATCGCCAATTCTTATTAACCTGCAAGCGCATGCTAACTGGATTTACTTTTTGACCCATTACTTCTTCTCCTTTTTGGCAGTCTTAGTTTCGGCAGGTTTTGCGGCTTTTGCTGCAGCTTTTTCTGCTTTTGTCGGTTTTAATTGACCGTCAACCTCAACACGAATGTTAGTTGTTCGGCGCTTGTATGGCTGAGCTCGTCCCTGAGCAGCTGGTCGGAATCGTTTATAAGTTGGACCAGGCCCAATATCTAGTGTAGTTATTGTCAAAGTATCAGCTTTGTAACCGTGATTATTCTCGGCATTAGCTTGAGCAGAAGCAATAACTTTAGACAGTGGCAAAGCAGCCTTACGAGGAGTGTGCTCCAAAATAGTCAAAGCATCTTTAACAGATCGGCCACGAACTAACGAGGCCACAACAGACACCTTGCGGGGTGAGATTCGGATTGATGTTGCTATTGCTTTAACTGCCATAATTTTATACCGTGCTCTTTGCTAATTTACCGCCATGGCGTCGGAACTTACGAGTTGGAGAAAATTCACCAAGCTTGTGTCCAACCATGTTTTCTGTAACGAATACTGGAACGTGTACTTTGCCATTGTGGACAGCAAAGTTAAGCCCAACCATTTCAGGAGAAATAGTACTCTCACGAGACCAAGTCTTAATAGCACTCCGGTCGCCCTGAGTTTGAGCTTCGACTTTTTTCTGTAATTTAGGATCAATGTATGGTCCTTTTTTTAACGATCTAGACATTACTTCCTCCGGATTCACTTAAATACTCAAAAGACTGAGAAGCTCCAGCAGCAAAGGATGGATTATTAACACACTCTTGCC
>JBGTET010000085.1:0-17201 GCA_041747695.1 Saccharimonadales bacterium (SeqCode) | reverse complement strand
ACAAGCTAATGCTCTGATCGGGGAATCTAGTTCCAACGACGCTGTTCAAGCACAGCTAGAAGAAATGGCTAAATCTAACGAGGCAATCTTTAACTCAATTCCAGCTGGTTCTTAAACGACGTTCTTTTTGTAACGTTTTTTCATTTCGAGGTATAGCACAGCTACAGAAAGTCCACCAAAGATTTGAATTGCGGTATTAACTGTAGTGCTAACAGCTGCATAGGCTATGCCTTGTGGGTCACCAAACAAGCCTACGATAATGCCTGCTACTATGGAAATTGCAAATAGAGCAAGCCCCAGTAAGAAGATTTGTACAAAGAACTGCTTAGCGTACTCAATCGAAAGGCTGATAGCCTGACCAATCGTAAGGTCAGTATCTGCAACGATGTATACAGTAGCCGCCAGCAAGAACAAAGCAATGATTCCAGGGATTATCAGCAATACAAAGCCTAAGGCCACGAGAACACCAACTACTATAGAGGCTAAAATCACCTTACCAGCCTTTGGAGTACCTAAACTCAAAGCTTGTGAAACGCCTTCTAGCTTTGTACCAGCTGCAACCTTTATGTAGACAGAAAATAGTATCGCATACATGATTACCTGATATATGGCTACGACCAAAACGACCACAAGCGATCCTCCAAGAACACCAGCAACATCACCAACATTCTCCGCATTAGCTGCTATGTCTTCGACGTCCAATATTGAGTTGAGTGCTACTGTCAAAATTACAGATGGCAAAATGATTATTAAGGCTAATGCTGCCCATGTTGATAGGTTTTCGCTCAGTAATGCCCAGCCCTTCGACAGCGTATCCGAAACGCTGATATCGCCACCTGCAGGTGCTTCCGGTGCTACTTTATTAGTTTCGTCTTCCATTAGTTCTCTCCCTTATTTGTCAGTTTACTTATTTATGATTTTATCTTGCACCTGTTTGGGTAAAGTTTCAAGCACTAACTGGTAAGAATGGTCAACTAAATCGTAGATTTCTTGATCGCTAAGCTGTCCCGTCGCCACAACCGTATTCCAATGTCGCTTATTCAAATGATAGCCTGGCATAACTGTTTCGTATTTTTCTCGCAGAAGTTCAGAAAGTGCCGGATCGCACTTCAAGCTCACTCGAACAGGAGTTTTCTTGTTGGGCATCAGGGCAAACATCTTGTCTGCCACTTTATAGACGGCTGTGTGCTCGTCAAACGGAAAATCCAGCTTACTGCCTGATTTTTTCAAGATATAGGTCTCTAGCTCGTCAAAAGTCATTACAGATATGATAAAACATTTTGTTAACTTGTTTTAGTTTAATTTTGTTTGTTCAACATATTGTTTGAGTTCCTGGATTGATCCACGAATGTCTTCTAGCGCACGATGCTGTTCTGGCTTATGAAAAACTGTACCATGCTTGCCCATCATCCAAACCTTAAAGCTCGAGACGTCTAGCATGCGGTAGTGTAGTTTTCTTTCGAAGTCGGGCCACCATTTGCGAATGAACCTACGATCTTGATGAATCGAGTTTCCTGCCAAAATTACTGGGCCGTCAAAGTGTTTTTCGCAAATTTTGTTCAACTCAGCAATAACTTCTTGTTCGTCTTTGCCAGTCGGTACTTTGGTGAGTAAATCCGCGAGGTTTTCCGTAATCCAAGGGTCTAAAGTTAACGAATCTAGGTCTTGCTTGATAACTGCTTCGTAGGTTTCTACTTCATTAAAGTCAAAGTCGGTCACAATTACACCAACTTCAATAATCTTGTCGACTTCTGGGTCGAGTCCGGTCATTTCTAAATCCACCCAAAAAAGTTTAGTTGGCAGTTTGTTCCGTTTGTCCATCGCCCTTAATCATAGCACTGCCGTCCTCTGGCATGAAATTGAGGGCTGCTGAGTTGATGCAGTAGCGCAAGCCAGTTTTGTCAGCTGGTCCATCATCGAAAACATGCCCTAAATGCCCCCCACAATTCCTGCAAACTACCTCTGTTCTGGTCATTCCATGTGAGTCATCGACAATTTTATCGACAGCTGCTTGGTCAACCACGTCGTAAAAGCTCGGCCAACCCGATCCGGATTCAAATTTTTCGCTAGATCTAAACAAAGTCGCGCCGCAATTTCCACAAACATACGAGCCAGCGTGTTTATTATCATTTAGGACACCAGAAAATGGCGCTTCTGTTCCTTTTTTTAGCAAAACTTCTTCTTGCTTGGAGCTAAGTTTATTCTTCGAGTTCTTGTTCATTGTTTATAATCTCCTCGGTTTCTTGATCAAACTCAAACTGGTCAATATCTTTCATAATTATGTACATAGTGTCGATTTCGTCCTCAACATTAGCCACAGCCACGTGCTTCTGGCTAGTTACATTCACGATTGTTTCTTGAGTCGAGGGCATCATCAACACCGCAATCGCCAAAATTATCGGCACAGCATAGGCTAGGTTCCAAAGTCCGATTTTACGTGGACGCTTTTTAACATCGGCCATCACTTTGCTAGTGAAGTCTTTAGACTGTGGATTCCGCGCGGACACTTTAGTCCTTCAAGTCTTCTTTGAGCTTAGCTTTGGCTCTAAACATCCAAGTTTTGATTGTTCCCACTGGAACATTTGTGGCAGACGCCATTTCTTCGTAACTCATGCCGTGCCAGTAGTGCATAGCCACAACTCGCTTATAGTTAGCTGGAAGTTTGTCGATCTTAGACCTTACATTTGCTCGCAGCTCTGAAGTCTCGGCTTCGGCGTGGACGTTTTGATCTGAGGCAAACATTTCTGGCTCTTCTAAAGGTACGGTAGACTTCTTGCGCAGGTGAGAAAAGGCTAGGTTTGTCCCGATTCGATACAACCAAGTTGAATAAGCGTACTGAGGGTTGTACTTATGTAGCTTACGGTAAGAGCGGATAAAGGCTTCTTGAGCTAAATCTTCGGCAGTTTCTTGGTCGCCAACAATGCGTGTCAAGTGACCAATTAAACCAACTTGATATCGCTCGACAAGCATCTGAAAAGCCTCTTGATCGTCGTGATCAAGTACAGCTTTAATATATACGAGTTCTTGCTCTTTTTTGGTTATCATCGTCTTAACTCCAGTGCGTCGTCGCTTATGGTTTCGAGAGACCAGTCGTCATTATCAATTGGGTAATTTGCATCAATTGAGGCTACCATTGCCTCTACCTCCATTGTAGCATTTTCAGGGCTAATTTGCTCGTCGATTTTAGCGTTTTCTGAGGCGTCAATTTGGTCAACAGATGAGTCTTTTTCTGCTAACTGATCAGTGCTTTCACTACTGGCAAGTGGTGCTAAAGTTTGTGTTATCGCTAGCTTGGGATCTCCGGTGACAATTGCTACTGAGCCAACGACAAAAATCACTGCCGCAAAGGCTACACTAGCCAGCATTTTTGATGGATTCAGAATCATTCTAGTTGGCTCCAGCTTCAACAGTATTTTTGATGGTTTTTATCATGATTGTTTGGACATAATTTTGAATATCAGCCACAGATGTTTGCACCTCTTTTAATGAAGTTCGGGCTTCTTCGAGCTCTAGCATAAAGCTCTGTTTATCGCGGCAGGCAGAATCACCGGCATCAGTCATTTCGTTGAGAAAAGATTGTGAAACTTCAGAAAAGTTTGCTACACGTCGCTCGAGGCCTGGCCGAAGCTCAACCAGTAACGCAGCATCGTAATCAGCATTTTGTAAAGTTGTGGTAACCGAACTATAAATTCCTGCTATCTGGTTGTATTTATCTATGTGATTCTGACGCTTTTGCTTAAACTGCTCGGTCTTTTCGTACAACTTTGACTGAACTTGCTGACAATATGATTTGTCATTGCTGAACTGGGTTATAGCAGAAGCACTGCCCGAGTACGCAAAAATAGAAGCTACAAAAAATGTAGCTGTAATTATGAGTGAGATTAATCGTCTATTTCCTATAGTATGTGACATCTTATATATTACTTCACTACTGTTAGTAATTGTTTCATTGTTTGTTTTATAGGCCAAACATTAAATTTTGCTTAAAAACAGTCTAAAACATGAGGCAAGTTATTCTACCACTGTTAAAATAATGGTCAAGAGGAGAAAATTATGAACGAAAAAACAACCAGAAATCTTTTAACAACACTGGTGGTTTTGGTGGCTGCAGGACTAATATATTTCCTGGCTCTTAATGTTGATGACGAGCCTGTTCCGCGACAAAGTGCCAATTCCCAGACCACGCCGGCGCAAGAACCAGTTGAGACTGATGGCAAAATTGCCGGAAGCTTCACCTATCCGGGGGAGTCAATCCCGTCCGAAATGTCAGCTTGTGTCGAGGATTCTGTGACTCGCGAAAAGATTGTCTGTTCTGAACAGCAGATTAAAGACGATGAACGCTTTATTTACGGCGTTGGTTACGAGGTTACTGTCCCAGCGGGCAAATACTACGTCTATGTAGACCAGGGCGACACAAAAGCTTACTTTAACGGCTACACAGCTCGCGTAGATAAAGAAGACGGCTGGCCAGACTACGATAACAATAAGTGTAAATCAGAATATCAGCCAATCGTGGTGACCGTCGAAGCTGGTAAAACCACTGACGGCGCAACACTAGCCGATTGGTACTACGAAGCAAACTGCAATTAGACGATTAGTGGCACAAAGATAAAGCCGTCAAAGCTTGTGGTCTTGAGTCCTGAAGCAGTTTTTTCGATAACTTGGATGCTCTGTCCGATTGGTATGACCATCCGTCCGTCATCGGCAAGTTGATCTAGCAGTTTTTGCGGAACTTTATCGATACCTGCCGAAACAATAATCTTTTGGTAGGGAGCACTTTTAGCCCAGCCAAGTTGGTCGGGAGTATGCACGATTTTTACATTCTTAAATTTGTACACTTCTAGGTTAGAGTTTGCTGAATCGACAAGCTCAGCAATGCGCTCAACTCCCGTAACTTTGGCACCAGTTGCAGCCATCAAACCAGCCGTCCAGCCTGAGCCACTGCCGACATCAAGTATGTTTTCGTTGGGTCGTGGCAACAACAGTTCCAACATAAAAGCCATAGTAAATGGTTGCGAATTTGTTTGCTCATAGCCTATGGGGATCGGGCGGTTTTCTAGATACAAATGCTTGCGGGACTCCGGCAAAAAGTCTCGCCGATCAACTTTATCAAAAGCTTTAATCAGCAAAGGATCTTGCAGGACTTGCTGATCAATTAAAAACTGCGTTAATGGTTTGTGCTTCACTTTAATATTGTATCAACTAGCCAAAAAGCCCGATGAACAGATTGTAAGTGATAATGCTGACAGACATTGTTAGCAAACTCCCCCAAACAATATCAACAACGACTACTTTTTTAGGCCAGCTTTTTAGAGTGGCGTAATTGGTCAGATCGTATGTAGCGTAGGTAAAGAACCCGAAAAGTAATCCAGAAGCTGCTGCAACTCTTAATGACGACTCATTAATAGCAGGAACAATTGCAAAGTAATTTAGGCCGACTATAAATAGCACGTAAAACATGGCAATAACTTTATAATTCATCGGTGACTTTAATTTATGTTTAAGCTGCTTGCCGTAAAGATCTTTGGCCACCCAGGTCAACCACAAAAAGTCGAAAGCAAAGAAGACAACAACAGAGATAATGAATGTCCAAAAGTAGTCAATTAGTTCGAGGTTCATAGCTACATTTTCTCAGGAATGGTTATGCCAAGCAAGCCGAGGCTGTGTTCGAAAACCGCATAGACTTGCTCGAGCACGGCTAACCGGGCCTTTAGAGTATCTTGATCTTTGTCGCTGAGAATTTGAACTTTTTCGTAGTAGCTGTTCCAGGCTTTGGCAAGTTCAAAGCTGAATCCTGCAATTGTATGTGGCGCCAACATATTTACTGCTTCGGCAACAATGGCTGGGTAAGCTGCCAGCAAGAATAGTAAGGTTTTTTCGGCTTCGTAATCATACTTATCTGAGGCTTGGCCTTTAGTTTTAGCTTTAGTCAAAATCGAGCTAACACGTACCGCTGCATACTGAATGTATGGGCCAGAATTACCTTCTAAACTGATCGACTGATCAACATCAAAGATAATATCGCCGCCAATACTTTGCTTTAAGAATGCGTATTTTACTGCTGCAAGGGCGTTTTCTTTGATGGCAGGTGAATTTGGGGCAGTTTTTTCGAGCTCCTCTTCAACATTCTCTATCAAAACATCGGCTGTTATGGCATTACCGCTTCGCGAGGACATCTTGCCTTCGGCAAAGCGGACCATTCCGTGCGACATGTGTATCGTAGCTTCGGCAAGTTCTGGGTGAAGTAGTGATAAAGCCTTCAAAACTACCTCAAAATACTGGTCTTGTTCGTTGCCAGTCAGAATAATCGAGGTATCGTATTTGTAATCTTTGTGTTTTAAGTGAGCCAATCCTAAATCTTTAGCTTCATAAGTCGGAATTCCCAGCGAATTTATGAACACACGCGTGTGTAGGCCGTATTCTTCGCCCTTAAAAATAGTCGCTCCATCACTGACCTCGAAAACCTTCTTTTTAATACCTTCTGCAACGACTTTTTTGGCAACATCTACGGTTTCGCTCTCCAAATAACTCTTCTCAAAGCTGACTCCGAGCATTTTGTACATGTCATCAAATGCATCAAAGCTCCACTTGTGTCCAGCTTCATATATTCCATTAATTTCTTTGTCAGACTTTGCATAAATTTGTTTGTTCAGCTCGGTAATTTCTTGCTTGGCAGTGGCATTTCCTTCATAAGCCGAACGACCATGAACATAAGCTTTACCCAAAAATTCTGAGCGATAATCTGCTGGAACATCTGACATTTTCCAGTCACTGGCTTCGAGTTGTTTGATAATCCCCCAAATGCCCATGGCAACATGCAGGCCAACATCGCCGTGATAGCTAATCCGGTGAACCTCGGCGCCGCTAGCCTCGTACAAACGTGAAATCGACTCCCCGACGGTGTTGGAGTAAACGTGGCCAATGTGTAATGGCTTGAATGGATTAGGGTCGGTGTACTCAGTGACGACAACTTGGTTGGCGTTGTCGGAATTGTTGCCATATTTAACAGATTTTTCGGCACTAAAGTTCTTGTTTACACCTTGCGCTAGTGCCTTAGGCTCAAGCCAAATGTTCAGAAACCCACTGATCGCGGTGATTTCGCTAGCCTCTGGCAACTTTACTTTTACAGCCAAGTCTTCAGCAATATCTTGAGGGGATTTACCTAGTTTCTGAGCAAAGGCGAAGCATGGAACTGCCAAGTCAGAGCCAATTTTTTCGTTGGCAACTTGGACGACTACTTGGTCTTTTGGAACATCAAGTAATCCCGAGACATCTCGAGCCAACTTTTGCTTAACTTCATCCAAAAAATAGGACATTATTTAATTTTCCGCTGAATTTCTCGGACAGTTGATTCGACGTTCCTGAGCATGTTTTCAATTTGTTCGCCACGATTATTTCTTTGGCTTATGTCCCTAATCTGGCCATCGAGCCTATCAACAACTTTACGAATATCGTCGATCTCGGTATCAACTTTGGAAAAAGTCCCGGCAACATAACGTTTAATTTCGTCGAGCTGCTGCATTATGGCGTCGTGCTTTTCGGTTGGATTCATATCCTGAGATGAAGATTGATTGTTTCCTAGCATGGCACTATTGTAAGTGATGAAGCATTTCAAATCTAGGAGGTTGATATCAGTTCACTAGCAGTTGTAACCGGAGCCTCAAGCGGAATCGGCTTAGAATTTGCCAAACAGTTGGCGGCAAAGGGTAACGATTTATTCTTAATTGCTCGCAATAATGATGGTTTGTCAGAGGCCGCCAAAGAAATAATGGCTAGTAGTGATGTAAAAGTTGAATACTTTGCTTGCGACTTAACTGCTGCAGATTCGACAAGAAAAATTGCCGAAAAGTTAAAGTCCAAGAAGGTTAATATCTTAGTCAATAACGCTGGCATTGGCGACTATGCCAATTTTGTTGATGCTGATCTTAATAAATTGGACTCAATGATGCAATTAAACATTGTAGCCTTAGTTGATCTTTCCCATCTGTTGGTACCAAATATGCTGCGTGTAAAAGATGCCAAAATTCTGAATGTGGCTTCGACTGCCGCATTCTTCCCGGGACCAAGGATGGCAGTTTATTACGCCTCCAAAGCATTTGTTCTATCGTTCTCGCAGGCCTTGAGTTTTGAGTTGCGCGATACAAATGTAAAAGTTACAGTTTTATGCCCGGGCCCAACTGCAACAAAGTTCGACGAAGTAGCCCGCGCTAGCAAAAGCAGTTTTTTTAGAAATCCAGCTAGTCTTGCCAGCGCCGAACAAGTGGTGGCCTACGCAATAAAGTCTATGGAAAATGGCGAGTTAATTTCTATCCCTGGGGGCTGGATGCAAAAACTTATGTTACAAGCCCCACGAATTCTACCTAGAAAATCAATAGCCGGACTTGTTGCACGAATTCAAAACCGACACTAACCTTGGAATTCTGATTCTCTCCGCTTGCGGCGTTTGGCAGCTATCAACCACCAAAGTATCCCTACGCCAGCAAATATAAGAAATGTGAAGGCAATTACGTTAGAAAATGGAAATCCTTCGTCCTCGCCAGTTCCATCTTCATCTTCTCCAGCTGGGATAAATTCTTCTTCAAAACCGTCGATATTCTCATCGTCTTCATCGTCATCGGTTTTCTTCTTTGGATCGTCTTCGTCTTCATCTGTAGTTGTGCTGTCAGGATTTGGATCAGTCAGCCCATCATCAGTGTTGCCTGTGCCATCGCCAGAGTCGGTCTGTGCAGTTGTGTCACAGCCCTCACTGTACTCACAATCACCATAGTCACCTTCGCCATAAGGCGCCGCATAAACAGAGATTGGCAGAAGTAAAATTGCCAAGAAAGAAAGGAAATATACAATCACGCCAAACTGTTTTTTAGTTTTGTTAGCCATTTACATCGAACATTATAACACTTATAATGACTTTGATAACAAGGAGAAAACGTGTTAGGTAAAACCGAAAATGTAATTATTGTAATACTGATAATCTTGCTCCTTTTTGGTGCAAAGAGAATCCCTGAATTAGCTCGAAGTATTGGACAGTCTGCTAAAGAAGTTAAAAAAGGCTTCAAAGAAGGCATGGACGAAGAACAGTCAGCTCCAGCTAAGAAAAAGACCTCAAAAAAATAACTAAGTGAGGGAGCGGGGTGGAAACGGTATCAAAAACAACATTCCATGACCATGTAAGTGAGTTGCGTAAACGTCTTATGTGGGTTGCTCTAGTTGTTATTGCCAGCGCTCTTGTCGGCTACATGTTGCGTGAGCCAATGCTAGATATTCTCCAAAAACCGCTTGATGCACCTCTGTTTTATAGCTCGCCTGCAGGTAGTTTCAATTTTATAATTAGACTCTCGACTATGCTTGGTGTAATCGTAGCGCTTCCCTTTGGTGTGTACCACGCTGTAAAATTTTTAGAACCGGCGCTACCATTAAAAATAAGCACCTCTCGATTGGTTAAAATTATTGCATCCTCAACGGTACTGGCATTGCTTGGCATTGCCTTCAGCTACTTCTACATGATTCCAATATCTTTACACTTCTTCCAAAGCTTTTCGTCGGAAGAAATCCAGCCACTAATTTCGGCAAATGAATATTTGTCATACACAATGAGTAACTTCGTAATTTTCGCTTTGATTTTTCAGATTCCATTGATAATTTTGTTCATCAATTGGGTCAAACCAATTAAGCCATCCAAACTGCTTAAGTATCAGCGCCATGTAATTGTTGCGGCTATGATAATTTCGTTAGTCTTGCCATTTACCTACGATCCGCTGTCGCAATTTATGGTTGCGGTTCCGATTATAGCTTTGTATTACTTCTCTGTTGCGCTAGTTTTAGTCGCTAATCGCAACAAGACATTCACGTCGATTCCACCAAGTTCACCAATTACTGCAGTTTAGCTTGTTCCCGCGTTGACAAACGTAGTGCTTATACTTTAAGATTAGTCGAAGAATTAAACATATAAAAGTTGGAAAAAGTGAAACACGAAGCAATAGCAAAAGTTTTTGAAAAAGAAATGGATAGACGACAGTTTTTTGCGCACGTCGGCGCAGCCCTGTTAGCTATCGTTGGAATCACCGGATTGATTAAGACTTTGTTGGACTTTGGCAGTAGTGGTAGTAGTCACCAGAAGAGTAGCGCCGGTTACAGCTCAAGTGTTTACGGTGGTAGGCCTAGATAAAACTCTTTAAAATGTGAACGCATAGCCCGAAGGGGCTTTTTTTATTATGTGGTCGAGTGCCTGAGATTAATGTGTGCTTTTAGCGCCCGTTGCAGGTATATAAACAAGCCTCTTCGCGCAGCGGTAGCGACCAACAACACCGGGGCAGTATCAGATTTAGCAAGAGTAAACCTATCAAGTATAAGAGGAGTAATCTCATCACTTCTGCCGCTAAGGTGAAGTTCACTGATTTCCTCATCCAGACTGTCGCCACCAGTTTGCTCACGCATCTGTGAATTAATCATTGCAATAAAAATCTCGTTGGCATCTCCCTCGTCGGCTGCTGTGTAGATAGGATCGTCAAAATTTTCTAAATCCCTCTTTAAGCGCTCACCCAGTGACGGCATGTCTTTTTCGGGAACAGTAGAGATTTTACCAGACAAAAAAAGATGGATTTGATAGATCAAGATAGCTTCTACGCGAGTCAAAGGTAACGACTCTACGTCTGGAAAACCATCTGGCAAATCCTTTCTAGAATCAAAGTCTACCACGCTTAAAGGTGGTCTATTAGCCTCGATTGGTCTTGGGTTTGGAATATCTTCTTGAGTAGCCATTGAAATACTACTTATACGCTTCAATTGTAATAACGCAAGCACTAGCTTATTGGCGGAACACACGGGTCTGGAACTATAACAGTGTCTCACATTTTAACAGCTTTAAGGGTAAAGTGAGACAAATGAGACACAGCAAGCCATGTACAGCCGTGTCCCATTTCTTGTGAGATAACAGGGGTGGAGATTTGACGGCAAAAACTTGCTACACTCTAAATTATATGCTCTACATACGCTGTTAATAGAACTATGGAGTAGTTTTGCCACGCTCAAGTGAAAGTGCCAAGATAGCTTCGGTCAGATGCCGAACATTAATCGGTTCATGCCATTGTACGCTAGTAACGCTGACATTATGATCCCGGGGTGCACGAAATACTTGCATATGCATGGTAACTTGGTCATCAATGGACGCTTTACTGAATAGTGCTTGGCAAAAGTGTCGTTTGATAGCAGGCCTAGCTTTTATATAGGCTTTGCTGATATCCAAACTCCCAGCAAGAGCTAATGCTCGATCTTTACGATTATTGAGAGTCGTCAAACGCTGATCGGCCTCATCTATCACCGTTTCGGCTTGCTTAATATCCTTAGTGATTCGTTTCTGCTCGCTTTTGAGCAAACTAGACTCGATAAGCTTCTCGTAGTAAGCCTGTAGTAAGTTCTCTTGCTCTGCCAGCAGGCGGTTCAGTCGTTGCTTTTGCTGTTTAACGTCAATCTCAGCGAATCGCTGTTCACTGGCTAGTTCCTCACTAATCTCAGAAGCCAGTTCTTGTCGGTCTTGGTCAGAAAACTTCAAGCTTTTCAGTAGATCAATAATAGCTTCCTCGATATCGTCAACTGGCATGTACGCTTGGTCACACTTACCGTCTTTTCGGTTCATGCAAAAGTAGTAGCCTCGACAAATAATGAAAGTGATGCCGATGTTTATCTTCTCGGATAGAATGGTCAGCTCGGACGGCCTGAACGGCTGCAAAAACAGCTGGAGTGACCAGTGGCTGGTGACTACCTTTATATTCCACTCCACAGTACTTAACGTAGCCCAAATAATACCGATTAGTCAGCATTTTGTTCAGTCCACCAAGGCTTAGCGGTGCAACTGTTGAGCGAACTCGGATTCGACTTCGTAATCCTCGCTGAGCCAACTCTCTACACAGTCGCCGTTGACCATAATCTCCCGTAGCATAACGTTCAAAAGCCCAGCGAACGAGTGGTGCTCGAACTTGGTCGAGATTCACAGTATGTATTTCGCGGCGATTAACCCGTTCGGTCACATTAGCATAGCCAATTGGTGCCTGAAATGGTGTTCCTCCTTGCTTAGCTTTCTCGGTAGCTCCTTTTAGGGCTTCAGCTGCCAAGTTGCGGCTATAGAACTCAGCGATAGTGGCCATGATGCCATGCAGCAGTCTGCCTGACGGCGTTTCGTCTATATTCTCAGTTACAGACACTAATTGGGCTCCGCCTTTTTGTATGGCCAAGCCAATGGTTACATCATCGTGTAGATTACGAGCCAAGCGATCAATTTTATGAACAATGACGTATTTGATACCCTTTTTGTCACATAGATCACCCAGTAACCGCTGTAGTTCTGGCCGAGCAGCTGAACGAGCTGATTCACCACGATCGGTGTACTCCTTTATGACGGTGGCTCCTAGATCCTTTGCTCTGCGCCGACAGGCCTCCCGTTGTGCTGGAATGGAGAATCCATCCCGGTTAGTATTGCCCTTAGTTGCTTGATCGAGCGTTGATACTCGTAAGTAGATGGCTACTTTCATGCTTTTTCTCCTATTATGTTTACTCACATATAATGGCTCGGATTGGCTCTAGAGGTGTGAAACGGTAACCGCTAGGACCGATTGTTTACTTGCACACATTGGATGTGTATAATAAAGAGCATGACTTATGAAAACTTTGGCAATCTCCTCAAAATCGAACGTGAAAAACGTGGTTGGGATCAACTTGCCCTTGCGAAAGCAGTGGGCACTAAACAACAGACAGTTAGTCGTTGGGAAAGTAGCGCATCACGTCCCCGTGAGGATATGGTGCATCAGCTCGCTGAGCTGTTTGAGGCCGAGGCTGAAGACTGGCTCGTGCTGGCTGGTTATCAACTGGAGAAACCTGTGCGACCACAAATACCATTCCTACCGGTCGACAAGCTATCGTCAGAAAACTTTGAGTTATTCTGCAAGGATCTTGTTCGGAAGCTAAACCCTAAAGCAGATGTACATCGCTACGGTCGACAAGGTCACAAGCAGTATGGAATCGACCTATATGCCAAGGAAGTTGGTAAAAAGACTGACTACCAGTGCAAGCGTCATATGCAGTTTGGCCCAGAAGACGTGCGACAGGTGGTCAAGGAGACCACGCTGGTAGCTGAGCACCACCATTTACTACTAAGCCGCCCAGCTTCCCCCGGTGCCCGTAACGCCATTGATGAGTTTGACGACTGGTCACTATGGGATGCAGAGGATATTTCCGCCAAAGTTCGATATCTACCCAAGCAAGACGCCATTGACCTTGTCGATACCTATTTTCCAGATTGGCGTAAGCATTTTTTAGGTATTGAGGCACCTAGCCCGTGGTTGAGCACTAGCAAATACTTTCAGTCACTGAGCGATCGGCTACGCGTCTTCAGTCATGGGTGGAATTTCTTTGGTCGTAAAAAAGAACTAGAGAGCCTAGTTAGTTTTGCTAATGAAAGCGGCGAACGGGCCATCATGCTTATCGGGCGTGGCGGCGTTGGCAAAAGCCGTTTACTCAAGGAGCTAGCGGCAAGTCTAGAAAAAGAGACCAAGGTATTATTTATGACTCAGCGGTCGGAACCAACACCGGCGGATTTGGAACTACTGCCCCAAAAAGGACTACTAGTGATAGATGATGCCCATGAGTACGGTGACCTTCAGGCTTTGCTTTCTGGCATTGCGACTACTCGACCGTACCTAAAGCTCTTAATCAGCACCCGACCATATGGCGTAACTATGCTGGAGGGTCAGCTTACCCAGGCTGGAATTGGTTACAAGCATGAAGATTGTGTGAGCCTTGGAAACATGCAGATGAAAGACGCCGAGAATCTCGCCATGGAGATACTTAAAGGTAACAGAGGCGACGAACAGTACGCCCATCGTATCGCTGAGATAACTCTCGATTGTCCATTGGCTACAGTAATTGGTGCTCGTCTAGTTGCAGATGGTGAAATCCAGCCAGACATACTCGCCAACTCCGATACATTCCGAACCCACTTACTCCGTAGTTTCCGTGATATTGTTACCGGCCAAATTGGCGGCTTAAAGAATGCTGAAGCGGTAAAAGACCTACTGGACTTTATTGCTGTTGTGCAGCCAGTTGATACATCCGACCCAATTTTTGAAGAAGCGGCAAAGAGTATTTTAGGCCGACCATTCGATAAGGTGGTGCGTGATATGCGGGCACTTGAGGATGCCGGAGTATTGCTCCGACGTAAGAATCGCCTACGTATAGCACCCGACTTGCTGGCTGACTTCATTCGGGCCGATGCGGCATTCGACGAAAATAGTAAACAGCCCACCACGTATGTCGACCGTGTCTTTAAGTCCGCACGCAATGACTTGGCGACCAACTTGCTTGTAAACTTGAGCCAGCTAGACTGGCGTTTGACAGCTGATGGTACCCAGGAAGCTCTTCTTGCAACAATCTGGAAAGATTTAGAGAAGCAGTTTCTGGCTGCCGACATTGGAGAACGACAGACAATGCTCAAGGCGCTCGAAAAAGTAGCGTACTATCAGCCAGCGCAAGCTATTACATTTGCTCGTCTGGCTATAGATAATCCAACCGACAGAGTTAAAAAGACCGATTATGATCACTGGTTTAGGGCTAAGCCTTCATATGGTGCAGTACTCGCCGAGGTATCGCCGCTACTTAAATACGCCGCTTACAATGGCGACCATCTAATTGAGGCGCTAGATCTTTTAAAGAAACTAGCCCAAGACGATAATCGCCAACCCGGCCAACATCCCGATCACCCCGTACGAATATTACAAGACATAGCATCAATTCAGCCCGGTAAGCCGATTGGATACATTGAGGCCACCATTAACCACGTGAGTGGATGGTTGAAAGATGACTACAACGAGAACTTCTCCCCCTTTGATATCCTTGATCAAGCACTTGCAACGGAAGGTCATCAGACCGAGTTTAAAGGCATACAGCTCACCATGAAACCGTTTAAGGTACGGGCAGACGTAGTGGAAGGCATACGAAATGGTGTTATAGACTCAGCCTTTACAGTTGCTCAAACCAGCCCGCTGCCTGAGGCTGTGAGAGGCATGAAGACTATCGAAGAAGCCCTGCGTGGGCCATTCGGTACAGATGTATCGACCGAAGACAAGGCTAACTGGGGGCCGGGTCAGGTCACGATCCTAAAACAACTGGAGAAGCTAGTCGTTATTCCAGAACTAGATCCATTTATAGCAGTTGAGGCTCGTCGTGCCGTTAATTGGCACGCAACGTTTAGTACAACGGCAACCAAACCAGCTGCCTTGGCGGTACTTAAGGCTATACCAAAAACTACCGAGCATCAGCTAGCACGAGCTTTAGCTGATGGCTGGGGCTGGACATTTGAACGATCAGCGACTGACTTTCAGCGTGACGAGGCAACCTTTATTGAGTGGCGTAAAAAATTCGCCAAACAGCTGATTCAGGAGTATTCCGATGATCTAAACGCATTAATTGCGAAACTAGAAGAACGAGTCACCACGCTAGATACCTTACAGACACCAAGTGGCGGAGATTCAGGGCCGTTTATCTATACGCTTGTTAGTGAATCGGAAGCTTTTGCTGATTTACTTGGCCAGTACATCGTCAGTAAGCCAGATTCACCATTAGCTGTCACCATAGGTGTAGTGGTAAATGCTCTTGCCAACTTGAATTACGAGAAGGCAGTGGCACTAGCAGAGCAAGCCCTAAAAACCGATGACGTACCCATCATACGTCGTTTAGCACACTCCTTTGGTTGGGGTATGAATAGTTTGCCAATGGGTGAGGTTGAAATGCCCTTAGTGCAGTCACTGATGGCATCGGACGATAAGATTGTTCGTCAAAATATCGTACGGGTCGTTAAACGATTCGCGGATGATCATAAGCAACACGCACTTGATCTGCTCATGAGCATGAAATTCTCCTACGATAAGAATCTGGCCGGTGAAGTACTCGGTGAATTCGATAAAGACCACGGAATATTTAAGGTCGAGGAACTTACCCCCGACCAGCTTGACCATATTCATAATCAGTTACTACAGATCGACTCTTTAGACGAGCATGACATATCCCAATTTGTGGGAGAGTTGTCTTACTACCAGCCAGACCGAGCTGTGCAGCTCCTATTTGCCCGTGTTGAAAGCAAACACAATCAAGACGAAGAAAGCTTTGGCTACTACCCAGTACCCTTGGGCTGGGAGCGTGGTACGGGATTGAGATTTAGTGAAACGTCTTCATACGAACGTATTTTGCAAAAGGTGCGGAACTGGACAAATGATGACCCTGATAATTGGCATCGTCATCATTACGGCCCAGAAATATTCAAAGCTGTATCGGCTGGGTACGATGATGCGACGCTAAGTGTTATTAATGAATGGATTTTATCGCCAAAAGCTCAACAGGTCCAGACAGCAGCTAATCTTCTTAGTGAATTTCCGTCGTCGTTCCTCTGGGAAAATACAGTACTGGTCATTGGCCTACTTGAACGAGCACAAAAACATGGTGACGAGTGCTATAGGCACGTTAGCTCATCTCTGCACGGTGCCGCTATCCAAGGTAGCCGTACCGGCACACCTGGCCAACCATTTCGGGAAGATATTTACATGCGGGATAAGTCTAATGAGATGATGAAAAAGCTACCGTCTACTTCACCGGCCTACAAGTTCTATAAGTCGCTGAACGGCATAGCGGTTGATAACATTAAGAGAGATACAATAGATGAGGAAGATTTGTTTGAAGAATAGCCAATCTGCTGGCGCTACAATAATAATATGAGCACAAAAAATAACATACCAGCCGAACCAAATCCAGACTCCTTCTCACAAGTTATTGCTGACTTGCAAAGAAGTATTGCTTTGGTTGTAGATAGCCCGGCATTGAGCATGAGCCGTACTATTAATCAGCTGGCAAACGACATGATTAAAACTCACCAGAGTATATTCAGTGACATTCTAAAAAACATGCCTAAGATTACTATGCCTTCCAGTATTCTGTATCTTCCTCATTTACCATCAGAGGATGCAAAAACGGATATTGAGTTAGTTGGCGGTTATGATGTGCTAGCTAGTGATGCAAGTGCAGCAAGTGCAGAAACTAAGGCATTCCCTACACAACAGAAGCCCCAACATAAAAGACCGAGATTCAGCCTGTACTTTCTTGAGACTAGTAGTAGCGTTAAATACAAACGTAAAACGCTCAAATCTTTATCGCTGGATACCCAG
>JBGTET010000084.1:0-5945 GCA_041747695.1 Saccharimonadales bacterium (SeqCode) | reverse complement strand
GAGCCATAGATTTATTAGTCTCGAGAATTTTCTTGCGCATTGCGTCATCGAGCCGCTTAGGATGCCCGTTTATAAGAACCCGATCGCACAAATGGAGCAGGACATCAGGAGCACCTTTTGTCAGCACAACATAACGACCTTCCATTTTATGTACTGTTGACATAAGCTTGCGTTCGCTAGAAAACGGAACTTCATCAACGCGGGGGAATTGCAGATTCAGCGCATCTCGGTCGAGTCCAGCTTTGGCGGCACTAACGACAAGTGAGCCTTCTGTTGGGTCGCCAAGCACTACTCCGTCTTTTACGTGCGAATTATTCGCTAGAACGGCCGTGCGTAAAATTGGAATCAAATCTTTGAGATTCTCGACCTTCTTCTTATTTAGTGTGAAACCGCCGACAAATGCGTAGCCCGTTCCGTCGACTTCATAAATGTTGTCGTTGGTGTATATTTGGCGAACTGTCATCTCGCCTTTGGTTAGTGTGCCGGTTTTGTCTGATGCGATTACATCAGTTGATCCTAACGCCTCAACTGCAGATAATCTGCGAACTAGAGCATTTTTTTCTGCCATACGTCTGGCACCTAATGCTAAGGAAATTCTAACGACAAATGATAAACCCTCTGGAATCGCTGCTACAGCTAAGGCTACGGCCACTGTAAATGCAAAAATTAATCTTTCGGCCATTTCTTTGTCGACAGCTTCTGTTGCGCCAAAAAAGATAATCCCAAACACTGCGATACAAATAAGCAAAATAAGAATTCCGAGCTTCTTGCCTAAGGCATCGAGCTTTTTCTGCATCGGGGTTTGTTCATCCTCGACTTCGTTGACCATGTGAGCAATTTTGCCGATTTCGGTCGTTTGGCCAGTGCCAACAATAATACCTTCTGCGGTACCAGTGGTAATAATCGTTCCAGAAAATAACATGCACTTTTGATCACCCAGCGCTGCCGTCTTTGTTAAGTTGAAAGTATTTTTAGTAACTGGCAGCGATTCGCCAGTTAGACTAGACTCGTTAGCTTGCAGAGATCTAACTTCAAGCAAACGAATGTCAGCCGGGATTTTTTGGCCTTCTTCCACCAAAACGATGTCCCCAGGAACAAGTTCGCCCGCAGGAATTTCCGAAACTTTGCCGTCACGTCGGACCTTGGCATTGTGTCCGACTAGTTTTTTTAGAGCTTCGACAGTTTTTTCGGCCTTATATTCATTAAGGAAGCCAATGACAGCAATTGCCAAAACAATCGCGTATATAAGAATAGATTCTGTGTACTGGCCATGACCCTGGACGATTTCTAGAATTAAAGAAACTGTGGCGGCAATAAGCAGAATAATCACCAATACATCTTTAAGTTGACCAATAAAAAGTTTGAACGGATTAATCTTTTTACCCATCTCAAGTTCATTCAGGCCATACTGCTTTTGCCTGATTTCAACTTCTGCTTTACTCAGGCCTGTCGATTGAGTAACTTTTAGCTTTTTTAGAGTACTTTGAGTCGACTCTCGATACCATTCGCCTATCAAGACGTGCCTCTCTGTTATATTGCTAGTCCACCCCAGTATATGCTATATTGACTACAAGCGTAAGCGAAATACACATGCTAAATAAATTTTCTTCAGTATTAGACGGAATTACAGATCTCTACCAGCCCCAAGACGATCTGGAAGCAACTATTGTTGGCTTATCTCTAAAAGTTGTCGGATATTCGGCAATTGCTGTAACAGTCATGGTGCTTCTGGCGTGGGCACTTAATAATCGTGCACCTAAACTTAAACTTCCTTTGTTTATAGGAATAGCTGGAACCATGGCACTTTCTACGTTAATGCTAATAGGTAGCACAGTTTATCTTAACGTTAATTCTGAATCTGGTGGCCCCGTGCACTGGCACGCCGACTTCGAGATGTGGGCCTGCGGCAACGAAATGGAACTACGTGATCCAACTGGCTTATCAAACAAAATCGGAACTTCTGTTTTACATGAGCACGACGATCGTCGGATTCACCTAGAAGGTGTTGTCGTTGAAAAGCATGTTGATGCCACACTCGGTAAATTTATGCATGTAACCGGCGGAACAATTACTGACAGCGCTTTAGTTATACCGCTAAACCCTGCAACTGGTTCATACTTTGAAGATGACATTGATGCAGACGGCTCTTCGAATAGATACGCAGAAAATGTAAACCCATACATTGTTGAAGGTGACGAAAAAGGCAACTTTGCTCGATTTATTAGTGGCGAAAAATGTGGCGATCAAGTTGCTGAAGTTCAAGTTTTTGTGTACAGCTTTAATAAACTTGATGACACGTACGAGCAGACCAAAATTGCCCGACCACAAGACTATGCGATAACAGAAGACTCGCTTGTTCCAACTGGAGACTGCGTAATCTTTGAGTTTGATGCAGCAAAATCAAAGACCGACAAATTGTGTCCACAATATGGTGTCCGCGATATCGACCGTTGCGAAGATTTTGGAGTACTGCCCGAAGAGCGGAAAATTTGTACAATTAAGCAAGTCAACTACGACCCGAATAATAACTACTACGAAAACCAAGGAGACTCAACCTAATGTTAGACCTACCTACCCTTGGCATAGTTATCGGTTCAGCAGCGATTGATTCCATTAATCCATGCGCGATTGGTGTTTTGATTCTGATGGTTTCGGTCATTCTAAGTGGCGGCCGTGAGAAAAACTCGACACGTCGTTTATTGACGTTGGGTGGAGCTTACATTTTTGCAATTTTTGCTACTTACCTAATCGCTGGGCTTGGTTTAGTTTACTTCTTCTCCGCCATACCGATTGTTATAGCCGAATATTTATCACTGTTTGTTGGCGGGTTAGTTGTTGCGGCCGGAATCTTAGAAGTAAAAGATTATTTCTGGTATGGCAAAGGCTTTAGCTTACAGATTCCAGGAAAGTTCGCCAAGAGAATTCACCAAATGTCGTCAGAAAAATCTACAATCGGTGGAGTTATGTTGCTTGGAGCTTTCGTCGCTGCAGTTGAATTGCCTTGTACTGGCGCACCATACTTAGCAATTATCACGATCCTAAGAATAGACTTTAACTTCATGGCCTTCCTATTGATGGTTCTTTACAACATTATTTTCGTACTTCCATTAATAATTATTCTGATCATGGTTGCTGGCGGCACAAAAATCAGCGCTGTCTCTAAATGGAAAGAAGATTCCAAGGGCGTCATGCGTTTGTTTATGGGTCTACTACTGCTTGGACTTGGTTGGATACTAATCCTAATTGCGAACGGAACAATCAACTTTGGCTAGTCACAAACACATCGTTAAGCGAGCCGGGCATTCTGAACCGTATGATCAGCGCAAACTTTATGCTTCTGTTTATTCGGCTTTAGTCGCAGTGCGCGAACCAACTGCTTCGGCAGAACTTGTGGCAGAACGAATTTGTAGTGATGTAGAATCTTGGCTCGAAAATAAGACCGAAGTTACATCGGCTGACATAACTAGAGTCGCCAACGACTATTTTAAAGTTCTAAACCCAGACGGAGCTTGGATTTACCGACACCGTAGAAACGTAAACTGATGAAGCGCAAACGAATATTTGATTTTGATACTGTAATTATTGGCTCAGGTGCTGGTGGTGGAGTAGCAGCACACACGTTAGCTCGTGCAGGTAAGAAAGTTGCCATAATCGAAGCTGATCATATTGGTGGCGAGTGCCCTAATTTTGGTTGCGTACCAACAAAAGCCTTACTTCAAGCCGCTGAGACTTTGGAAGTTGCACAGAACTCTCAACAATTCGGGATTAAAGTTGGCGAAATCACAGTTAATTTTAATAGTCTGCAAAAGTGGCGAGAAAAAGCAGTTTACCGAACTGGAACGCATCTTGGCGACCAAGCTTACAAATCAGAAGGCGTGACAGCAATCCACGGACGAGCGCATTTTTTGAATAAGCACACCGTAAGCATTGGTAAGCAAAGAATTAGCTCGAAGAAGTTTATTATTTCTACTGGCACTAAAGATTTTATCCCGCCTATCGAAGGACTTAAAGAGACTGGCTACATTACCTACAAAAACGCGATAGAAATGAAGAAGCCACCAGAAAGCATGTTTATTGTTGGTGGCGGCGCAATCGGTTGTGAGTTCGCTCAATACTTTTCAGTATTTGGCGTTAAGCTGCACATGGCGGAGTTTGCACCACGTTTACTTTCTAAAGAAGACAAAGAAGTCGGTGAACTAGTCCAAGCAATTTTTGAGAAACGAGGCATGAAAGTTCATGTCGGGACAGAAGTAGTAAAAATAGAAAAAACCAAAGAAGGCAAAAAGTTGGTTTATTTTGTAACAAACGGTCAAAGTCACCAAACTTGTGTCGATGAAATTCTAATGGCTGCCGGCAAAATACCAAACACTGATATTGGTCTAGAAAATGCCGGCGTTAAATACGATCGTCGGGGCATAAAAACAAACTCGCAGATGCAGACTTCAGCAAAACACATTTATGCAACTGGTGACGTCGTTGGACCATACGCTTTTACGCACATGGCGAGTTATCAAAGTAGAATTGCTGCGCACAATATACTGTATAAAGAAAAAGTTGTTGCTAAATATCATGCAGTTCCACGATGTGTTTTTATTGAACCCGAGGTTGCCACAGTCGGATTAACAGAGGTTGAAGCTAGGCAAAAAAATATTCCACTAAAAGTTGCCGCTGTTCCAATTTCGATAATAGGGCGAAGTAACACAAGCAACAAGGACGTCGGGTTTGTAAAAGTTATCGCAACCGCGCCTAAAGGAAAAATAGTCGGTGCTGCAATAATATCTCCTCGCGCCGGCGAAATGCTTCATGAACTTACCTTAGCCGTAAACTTAGGTCTAACCGTCGACGACATAGCCAGCACAATCCACGCCTTCCCAACTTGGAGTGAAGCCGTGCGAATTGCCTGCGCTAAACTTCAGCGTTGACCGAATTATTCTTCGGCTACGTCTTGGTCAATTTTTACGCCATTGAGCATTTCTTCAAAGATTGCATTGTTTACATCCCAAATCTCATCAGATGCCGAAACACCGAAAGTGTAGAGGTAACCCGATTTTGCCACAAACAACACTAGGGCAATTTTGCCAGGTTTCTTTTCGCCATCTATCGTTGCTTCGCCAGTTAAATCTAGGCGAATCTTGCCTGTTGCGTCATCCCTGACAAAATTTGCGAGTTTAATGTTAGAAAAAAGATCTTCACCTACTATCTCTGCGAGAGTTTCGGTGTCCTTGGCTGACTTTTCGAGCTCGTCCAAGACTTTGTCAACTTCGGTCGCAGTTAGCTCCTTGGCAGACAAAAACTGAACAGCTCCAACAACTTCACCGTATATTTGATCCTTATCATCATCGTCCTTTATGAAGTCGTAGTATGTCGCGGATCGATCAGTTGCATTGACTTCCTTAAACTCTTCTGGAACCGAAAAAGTCATTCCATTGTTGTCGCCCAAACCACCTTCTATGCTAACGGTATTAAGTTTGGAGTATTGGGGCGTTTGTAATGCGGCTAACACTAGGAAAAAGAAAAGTGCACCAATTACTAAGCCAGCAACAAGTAGGATAAGCAGAACAATTTTTAATGCTTTCTTGCCACCTTTGGGTTTTGGGTTTAATGCTGCTGTAGCTTGCGAATACGCAACTGCTGTTGGATCTATTGCCGGAGCAGCGGGTGTTACTTCTGGAGTCACAGGCTGTGCAACCGGTTCAACCGGTGCGTCTACTGATGGCTCTACTGCAGGCGCTAACGGTACTGGGGGCTCGTCTACGACTGGCTCTGTTGGACCGAGCGGTTCAGTTGGAGCATCGATTGTTGGCTCGACAGGCTCAGATGGAGTTTCTGGCACAGGCGGTTCGAACGGCGGTGTAGACTCAGTGGGATCGACTGGCTCTTCTGGTCCAAGACTTTCAACATTTGATACATCACTTGATATGTCACTAGGTGAATCAATAGAAGCT
>JBGTET010000083.1:0-14117 GCA_041747695.1 Saccharimonadales bacterium (SeqCode) | reverse complement strand
GCAAGAAGAATAGAAACATAAAACAAAGTAATCGGTCCTGTTTGCACATCAGGTCTACAGTCAATCGTCTGCGCACTACTGTAGTCTATTTGTGTTTGGCACTCTGTTGGGAAACTCGGCGTGCTGACTATTAACAGTACCATACCAAAAATCACAAGTAATACTGGGATTAGTAGAAACCAAGGTGACATAATCTTTACACTTTTATCAGTTTGCATCATCTCGCGCCGGGTTTGTATGTACCAATAGAGTTGGTAAATTCCTAAAGTTACTATGCTTAAGACAAGCATTTTCCAAATTGATCGTTCTTTCATTTTTGTTTCCTAATTACTTAAATATATTATAACAGTATGAATGATATAATTACGGCATGATTGCAAGAATTAAGGGAGAGGTCGTCGAGGTTCATCCAAATGGTCGGCTAGTCATCGATGTAAATGGCGTTGGCTACGAACTGCTAGTTTCTGATATTGACCTTGAACATGTTTCGATTGGGCAAAGCGCACAATTTGCGACCTACTTTCATGTTCGCGAAAATTCTCAAGAACTCTTTGGCTTTACCGACCCAGAATCTAAACATTTATTCGAACAACTAATTGGAGTAAATGGCGTTGGCCCAAAAGGTGCGATGGCAATTATGGGTCTTGGTGAGCGTCAACAAATCCAGTCAGCAATCGCTAGTGAAAACATTGCCTACATTTCTGGTGCCACTGGCGTTGGCAAAAAAGTCGCACAAAGAATCTGCGTAGATCTTAAAGACAAAGTTGGAGTATTCGGTGAATTTACTACTAAGCTACAAAAATCTGATGAAGCTCTGGAAGCTTTGGTGGCACTTGGTTTTGCCCAGGGTCAGGCCGCTCAAGCTTTATCATCTTTAGATCCTAAACTGACAAGTGAAGAAAAAGTTAAACTGGCTTTGAAAGAACTATCATGAGCATAGATAGAATTTTAAACTCGCAGCCGGATGAAACCGACGATCAAGAAGTTTTATTAGAAGTTGGTTTACGACCAACCGATTTTGCCAGTTATATTGGTCAGACAAAAATAAAGAAAAACTTGCAACTGGCGATTGATGCTGCCAATAAACGCGAAGAACCGATTGATCACGTTTTGCTCCATGGCCCCCCGGGGTTAGGTAAAACAACTTTAGCATTCGTAATTGCTAAAGAAATGAATGCTAACATTCGCATAACCTCTGGTCCAGCAATCGAAAGAGCTGGAGACCTAGCTAGTTTGCTGACTAATCTTGCAGACGGAGACATCTTATTTATTGATGAAATACATCGTCTCAACCGAACTGTTGAAGAGGTCTTATACTCGGCAATGGAAGATTTTAAGCTCGATATAATGTTAGGCAAAGGGCCATCGGCTAAAAGTTTGCGCCTAGATTTACCGAAGTTTACTGTTATTGGTGCAACTACCAGAACTGGCTCGCTTGCAGCACCTTTAAGAGACCGTTTTGGATTAGTTCACCGTTTAGAATTCTACGATCCAAGCGAAATCGAAAAAATTATAACCAGATCAGCCGGTATACTAAAGATTAAAATTAATCCTGACGCCTCAGTTGAGCTAGCTAAACGTGCTCGACTAACTCCTAGAATCGCCAACAGATTACTTAAGCGCGCTAGAGACTACGCTGACGTCAACGGCGATGGCGTTATCGACAAGACTGCCAGTGATCAGGCCCTAAAAATGTTAGAAATTGATGAATTCGGCCTAGATCACTCAGACCGACGAATCTTAGAAGCCATAATCGACAACTATAACGGGGGACCAGTAGGAGTGGATACAATTGCAGCCTTAATTTCTGAAGAACGCTCAACAATTGAAGACTTTTATGAACCGTATTTAATGCAGCTGGGTTTAATCGAACGAACACCAAGAGGTAGAAAAGCAACACCAAAGGCATACGAACACTTAAAAAAGTCCAAGAAAACTAACTCAAGCCAAGAGAGCTTGCTATAATAACGCCATGGCAAATGACGAAGTACTTCTAGAACTTGATCCTGACGAACGAATTATTGTCTCAATCAAACGGCACATTATAAGCTCTGTTTTTATTGTAATTGTCGGAGGATTTTTATTCGTGTTGTTTCTGGCGGCTCTATTCCTAGGTATTAAATATAGCTCAGACATAGGTTTAGATGGTAAAGAAGCAATATTTGTATTAGCAATGACAGTCATACTAGCATTAACGGGCCTTTTTACCTGGGTAGCGATTTATTTGGATCGCGATAATCAATTAATTATTACCAACGAAAACATTATTCAATCTTTGCGGTTTGCAATATTTAGCAAACAAGTTTCACAGTTAAACTTGGCAAAAATCCAGGATGTATCTGTAGATCAGCATGGGATACTTCCAAATATTTTTAACTTCGGTGTTATAGAAATCGAGACTGCTGGCGAGGTTGCCAATTTTAGATTTATTCAAGCGCCAGATCCAAACGTTGTAGCAAAGCTAATCATTGAAGCTCACGAAGACTATATGGAACAAGGCTCATCCGCTAACAGAGCTGCACACCTGTAATCTACTCAGAAAACGGATTGTCTCGGTTGTTAAATTGAGGCTCAACTTCGACATTGCTCTCGATTAACTTCCGAATGTCTTCGACAGTTTGTTCATCGATTTTAACAGGTTTGTAAACTGTTATTGCTTCTGCAAGATAGGCCTCGTTCGGTTGCGGATCGGACAGTTCATTAATTCTAAAAACAGCGAATCCAAAAACCCCAACCAGTACAAAAATTGTGATTACAACTCTATATTTTGCTATATAGAAAACCCCAACTTTGAATAATTTTTTGTAGTCTAGACTTGTTTTCATTGTTCTTTAACCTCCGGAGCCTTAACAGCATCCTTCAAGAATATATTAATGGTTACAGTTGCAGCAGAAATTGTGTTAGGGTCATCCAAGTTTGGTGTAATTGTCAACGTAGTAACTTCCATTTTACGTTGGTTAGTTTCTATCTGGTTTAAGAAAAGCAAGAAATTACTGTAGACAATTGCTGGTTCACTCGCGAACGATAGCGATGCGTTCAGTACTCGCACACCAGCCAAGCCTTCAACCTTTTCTGTCTGCGACAAGTTTGGATCGGTTTGTGTCGCATCACCTGCTCCAAATGTTAAAGCCTGAATTTTCATATTACTCTTGGTGGCAAACTTCGTAAGTTCAGCCACAACCTCTGATTGCGATTTACTGTCAGGCAAAATTTTACTAGACAGATCATTAACGTATTCATATGTGTTAACTTTTTTCTGACTATCCTGGAAGATGCTGATTGCAGTGTTGACGGCTTCTAGTTCAGCTTTCTCGTCACTAATTTCGGCAGAGCGTTCTTGCAGCATCTTGTCGCCCAGGTAAAATGCTCCAGCACCAGCGGCTATGACGAGTACGAGCAATATTGATAGGACTAGGGTTGCGCGTTTTGGACTCATGAGCCTTGCCCTTCCTCAAAGATGGCCGAAATCGTTACGATATATTTATACCGTGCATTTGCATCTTCCACTACTGTTAGGCTGACGATGTCGGCTTTAGAAAATATGTCAGATTCTTCAAGGTTTTTCCTCAAGACAGCTGCGGTTCCTTCATTGACAACCTGGGCGGTTAAGTTAATTGGCAAACTTCGATCTTCGTTAAGCGATAGTTGTGTCAGTGAACTTCCAGTTGGCATCACACCACCAATAGAAGTTAGCAGCTCCGAAAACTTTACTTCATTAGCAAAAAGTTTTGATAAAGTATCGATCTGGCTCGCTATTTCCCTGGCTTCCTCATGGTAACCCTTTAGACTCTCCACCTCAGCTTGGCCGTCTTTTACTTCTGTGCGGAGTTGATTCTGTACGTTCGACAGTTTGTTATCACCCAAAATAATAATTCCTGCCAAAGCGATTATTGTGATTACCGCCACAGCAATATACTGCACAAGGATAAGGTTAATGCGACCAAACTTGATCGCTTGTTTCTGCTGGGGAGGTAATAAGTTAATCACTTCTTAATATCCTTTGGGTCAACTAGGCTCAGTCCTGCGCTCGTTGCGTATAGGGTTTTTTCGAGCTGGTGTGGCGGTTGTAAATCACCAAACTCAAGATTTAGCCAAGGGTTACAAGTTCTGGTAGGGATTCGGATTTTATCGGTCAGATAATCTGCTAGTCCAGGGAGGTTTGCTCCGCCGCCGAGAATAATAACTTGCTCGAGCTTTTTCTCAACACCCGAACGATCTTGGTAAAATCTAACCATTTTCTTGATTTCGCCAACCATTTCGGTGAGCAGCGGGTCCAATGCCTTTTTTATCTGAGCCTGGCGTTTACCAGGCCCTAAACCGTGCTTTGTCTTGATGACCTGAGCTTGTTTAAGCGTAACTTTTAATTCATCGGCAATGGCTTTAGAAATTGTGTCACCACCTTGTGAAATCGTACCCGTAACTCGAAGAGTTGTGTCGAAGATACTTAAATCTGTCGAGATCGAACCAAAATCGATAATTAATGTTGGTAGGTCAGTTTGTTCGGCATGCATAACCAGTCTAGTTGCGGCAGCAATCGATGTTTCAAATAGTGCAACCTCAAGCCCGAGTAGTTCAAACAGTACAAGATAAGAATCAACCACATTTTTTGGGGCAGCAACTATCAAAATATCATCGTTCTCTTTGTCGCTAGTTGGGATGATCTCGTAATCAATATAAAGCTTGTCGGCAGAAACTGGGATGTACTGTTCGGCCTCGGCTTTTATAGCATCCTCGAGGTCCTCTACTGGCAGTTTTGGCAATGATAGCACTCGGTTAAAAGTTTTAGAAACTGGTAGGGCAGACACGACTCTGCGAGTGTCGATCGAACCAATCATATGACGAGTAAATAGCGGCAAAACTTCTTTAGCAATAGCCTCTGGATCGACAATTACACCATTTTTTACAGCTTTGTCGTCAAAAGAAGCGTAGCCATAACCAACCACTCGATGAATCTTTGAAGAAGTGTCAATTTGCATAACTTTGACACTGTTATAACCGATATCAAATCCAAAAACTGATTTGTCGCGATAAAATATTGAAGACTTCATGATTGGTTTTTTATTCATAAGCACTTTAACTAGGGTAAATTATAGACTAATCATGCAAAAAATGCGACTAACTTTGTCGATATGAATGCACTAAATATGTCGGCGGTGAGCCACCAAAGCCAGTCACCGAAGCACCGAAGACAACTGCTGCGCTGTTGTTAAGTCTAACAGTCTGACCAACCAAAGCTCCAATATCGCCAGCATTTACAATGTTAACCTGTGACCACTTGGCGAAAAATATAGTTTCTGGGGCGCTGGCGTTGTTGTTTAGCTCGATGGTGACAATGTTCCGTGAGTTATACAGATCTACACCCGTGACATCGGCACAGTTTGGGCTACATGCGGCTGCTGAGCGGTAAGTTACTATCTGGACGCCTGTGTCAAAACTGTTGGCGATCATCTCGGTGCTGTTTGACATCCTAAAGCCGGTCGAACCATCAACCATTATGTCTGGTCTGTCGGTTCCGACAGATTCTGCCACTGTCGCTTCTGCACTGTTCGACATTTGTAAATTGCCCGTGACATAAAAATCACCATTGATTGTCACATCACAACTGTTTGACCAGTTAACATTTCCGGTAACTTGAGTATTGGCCGGTATATTTTTCGTGCCACTACTACAAGAAGCCTGAGCGCTAGTCATTGTATTTGAGACAGCAGCAATTTGAGCAGCTCTGTCATGAGTCGGCAGTGGCAGTGGCGCAGGCGTACCTGCAACCAAGCCTGGATTGGTCATTGCTGGTCCACTGGTCTGATTCGTCGCCTGAACATCTCCATAAATGTGGGAACTGTTTGTCATTGTGATCGGCTGACCATTACCTGCCCCACAAACTTGTGGGAAAGTTGCGTTTGCAGGAATAGGGCAAGACTGATGAGCAACTCTTACATCAACTGGAGTTAAGGTGGTGCCAATCTGTGCGCTGTTTGTCATCCGAATTGTACCGTTAACATAAACGTTTCCGGCGACAATTTTGGCACTGTTGGTTAATTCCAGGCCACCTACGCCGGTCACGACTGAGGCGCCACCGCTACTACCACCAGCGACAGGGTAAAGTTCAACAATTAGCGAACGCGACTCTTTCGGTTCAGCTGAGGTATCAGGGAAATATGTATAGCCAGTTACATCTAGTTGGATATGCCCTTCTGGTAAGGTTGCAATCTCGGATTCATCAGAAACGGTAACTTCAAAAGTCGTTTTATACTCACCGGCTACAGTTGCAAGATCAACTTCTGTTCCTGCCGTGCCATCCCAGTCACCGTCAGTATTAAGCTGGGTGATGGCGTAATCAACTCCAGCATCGGCAGCAAACTGTGCGCTGACTCGGTGTTGTTCGCCAAGTACGACCTTATAGTTATCAACAACTGTTTGCGACACAATTAGTACAATTGCAAAAATTAAAAGAGTTGAAATCATAAGGCTAGCTAATACGACTCCACGCTGCTTTTTTAGTTTCAATTTATTAAACATATTCATAGTGTCCTAGTTAAAAAACGGATTCCGTAAAGTCATCCGAACCTGATTATCTAATTCAATTGTTTCGCCAAGTTTTCTATCTACCATCAGTACAACAATCTCAATTGAGCGAGCCTCGCTGATATTCCCTGCCGCTTGATCTATAACCGCACCATCTTGATCATAGAAAATAAAATTCATATCGTCGAATTGCGTAGTTAGAAGCGGATCGTTTCGACAGCCGGACTCGCCTGTCGGACAAGTTGTGGTCGTGCGATTGTCAACAACATCAGGATTTGCCAAAACACGTTTGTACAAATTATTGCCGTCAGAGTAGAGGACTATTTCATTCTGATATGGATTGCCAGTATCTTCATCAACCACAAAGTTTCTACTGCTATCTTGTGCCGGCGTGCTGAGTATCAAAATATGGTTTTCGTTGTCTGTATTCCATCCACCCGGCTGATAGCTATCGTCAATATTGTTTGTTTCTAAAATCGAAGACGAAAATCTAATATCTTCGGCCACACGACTAAGTAAAATCTGTGAGTCCATCAACATATGAGTTTCGGTTTGGGCCTGAACCGTGTCCTTAAACAAGCTGAATGTAAAACTCGTCACTAGTATTGTTAGCGTCATACCAACAGTCAAAGCAATAACTAGTTCGACAATCGTAAAGCCGGTATTTTTAATATTGTCCGACACCGAGCTCTCCTATTAGGGTTGTGTAGTCGTATGTAACTGGATCATTAAAATCGTTGTAAGTGATTGATACTCGAACTTGTTTGATTGCCGGATTTCCAGCATCTGGAGAAGATATTTCATATTCAGCCAAACGGTTCTCAGTTAAGGTTTGAGGCAATTCATCCGTAAAATCATACTCGCCATCAACAAGCGCAACAAAAGTCTGTGACCGAATTTCTTCAATCTTGTCCTCGGCTATCGAATTTACTAATGCAACGTCTCGAGCGCGAGCATTGACTTGTCTAATTGTCTGGGCTGTTGTAGCCAGGCCGACCATCATTACCGAGCTAACAAGAATAACTACGACAATTTCGATTAGTGTAAAACCAGACTTATTTAGAATATTTTTTGGCATCTCGTAATAGTTTTCAGTATACCCCTTAAGCTTATCATAAAAAACAAACACCGCCCAGATTGTGGGCGGTGTTTAAGAAACCCTTTTTAACTATGCGTTAAAGTGATGACTGCTTGGTGAATACTCCACCATTGTCGTCTGCGTTCTCTAGTGTTGCAGTTAGTGTATATGACTCACAGTCTGTTGCTGTGTTGTCACACCCTGCTGGTCCAGGCGTATAGGCGTATTCGCTTCCTGCGGTACCGACTTGTACGTCGTTTGGATCAAGCAAGACTCCTGCGTCAATGCTCACTACATCTGTAAATGCTGTACCAACTAGCTCTGCCCCAGTTGGGTAATTACCTTGCTTTGTCTGGTAAATCTCGAGTTGTGTTGCTAATTTGGCGACGTCATCTTTACGTTGCGCATCGCGAGCGTCTGCAGTTGCTCCACCGACATTGTTAAGCACTAGTAGTGCTAGCAAACCGATTATCACGATCACGATCAATAGTTCGATGATTGTGAATCCTTTTTGTCTAAGTTGTCTAAATTGTGACATTATGTGTCATCTCCTTATTTTTTTATTGTTACATAAGCGTTCCATATGGAACTCCATGCGATTAATTATAGGCATAAGCACAATCCTGTCAATATTTTTGTTGGGGTGGAGTGTGTTTATATGCTCTTCGAGATTGATGACAATGGTCCCAAAACGCTAACTGCGATCAATCCGACCATGGCACCCATGATGATAATCATTATTGGTTCGATAATTGAAGCTAGCCCATCTATTAATGCATCGACTTCCTCTTCGTAAAAATCGGCGATCTTGACCAGCACAGTGTCGATTTCGCCAGTTTCCTCTCCTACGGCTAACATCTGGGCGACAATCGGCGGGAAGACTTTACTGGTACCTAACGGCTCGGATAAAGGTTGACCGTTCCTTACCGTCTCGGAAGCGTTCATCAGCTCTTCTTCAATAACCTTATTGCCGATGGCTTTAGCAGTTACCGACAATGTATCAAGCACACTAACTCCTGCACCCATCAACGAAGCAAAAATTCTGGCAAATCTAGCGATTGCGACTTTGGTAATAACGGTCTTAACGACCGGGGTTTTAAGTAGGATTTTATCGAAGTTATATCTGCCCTTGGGTGTTTTGACATATTTTAGGAACAAAAATGCTGCCAAGCCCAATCCAATTATAATTACGTACCAGAAATTGACCATAAAACTGGAGATATTCAGCAGAATTACCGTATAAATGGGAAGAACTGCGTCTTCACCAGCAACATCCTTAATGACATTACTTATCTGTGGAACGATGAATAACATAAGCCCAAAGAATGCTCCGCCGGTAACAACGATCAGAACCGCAGGATATGCAGAGGCGCTTTTTATCTTCTTCCTTATAGACGCATCCTTTTCTTGCTGAAAGGCCAAACGCTTTAGGATGTCGTCTAGAATACCTCCAGCTTCTCCAGCTGCGACCATGTTTACATAAATTGGCGAGAAGATTTTAGGATGCTTAGCTATCGACACGGAAAGTTGTTCGCCGCCTTCTATATCTTTGGCGATTGCATCTAGAGCGTCCTTAAAGAATTTGTTTTCGGCTTGTTGGGCTAGGAGGCTAATCGACCTGACCAGTGGTACACCGGCGTTTACCATAGTCGAAAGTTGACGCGAAAAAATAGCTAAATCTTTGGCTTTAATAGATTTTCGTTTTAGAAAACCAAATTGCAGATTGTTTGGGTCAAAACCACCCTCTTTTTTAAGGCTAATTGGTTTTAATCCCTGCTTAGCCAGTATTTTTAGAGCAGCATCACGATCTTCAGCCTCAACCCGACCAGTTTTGTGCTGGCTGTCGGCGTTGAATGCGTTGTATGTAAATTTTGTCATAATCCCACCCGATTCCGGTTACTCTCTGGTTACTCTTAGAATTTCTTCGATAGTCGTCAAACCTAACAAGGCTTTAACTAATCCGTCGACCTGCATAGTTGACATGCCTTCCTCGATTGCGGCATCTTGGATGCTTTCGCTTGTGCTGTTGGCTACAATCAATTTTTGAATATCTGTAGTGTTTTCTAGAACTTCGTAAATTCCCATTCGCCCCTTATAGCCCGTGCCAGTTATTGTTTCTCCTGCCTTAGGTCTATATAGCGAAACATCGCTGAATGATTTGATTTCTGTCTTTGGATCGGCCTGCTTAACCATTTCGAAGATCTTCTTCCACTCGGCTTCGCCCTTAAGATTAAAGGCACGTTCGATTTCTTTAATTTCTGTAGCCTCTGGCTTGTACTTTTCGCATTCCTCGACATTAACTTTTCTGACTAAGCGCTGCCCAATAACTACTCGAACGGTTGAAGCTATCAAAAATGGCTCTATTCCCATGTCTAGAAGCCTAGGCAAACAAGTTGCAGCGTTGTTTGTATGTAGGGTAGAAAAGACCAAGTGTCCAGTTAGAGCGGCTTGTACTGCCAGTCCAGCGGTTTCGCCGTCTCGTATCTCTCCAACCATGATGATGTTTGGATCTTGTCGTAAAAGCGCTCGCAAACCGTTAACAAAAGTCATGCCAGCCTTGTTATTAACCTGAGTTTGGTTAACGCCCTCTAACCGATACTCAACTGGATCTTCGACGGTTGAAATGTTTACGTCGGGGTTATTGAGCATGTTCAGAACACTTTGCAGCGTCGTCGATTTTCCAGAGCCAGTCGGACCAGTAACCAAGATCATGCCGTGGGGCTGAATAATTGCGCGGTTAATTCTTTCTAAGGCTTCTCCCCAAAAGCCGAGTTTCTCTAGCGTCAGTGGTTCGGTGGATTCGTCCAGTACACGCATAACCACCTTCTCGCCACCTACAAGCGGAAGTGTTGATACACGGAAAGCAAATACCCTGCCGTTTATATCGATTTTAAAGCGACCATCTTGCGGAGCGCGTCGTTCATCGATTTTTAAGTTCGACAGAATCTTAATCCTAGAGACTAAAGCCGCTAAAACCTTTTTTGGCAACTTGTTAGCTTCCTTTAATACACCGTCTTGGCGATAACGAACTTGAACATGCTCGCCGCGGGGTTCGATATGAATGTCAGAAGCACCGGTTTTAATGGCATATTCCAATATAAGATTTACGGTTTGGGCAATTGGTGAGTCTTCGGCAAGGTCAGCTTCGTCGACTTCTTCGTCTGGTGAGCCACCTTCAACTTCGGTAATTACATCAGTAATTTCGCTAGTTATATTTTCGCGATATAAATCTAGCGCAGCTAGGATATCTTCTTTACAAGCCATGTAAACTTTAATATCTTTGCCTAACTGTTTCTTAATAAAGTCCAATGCCTGGACATCGTCGGGATCTTCCATGGCCAGATGATGAACTTTTTCGTCGGCATCAAATAAAACTACGTTGTACTGTCTAGCGATACGTTCGGGTATTTGCTTAAGTGCATCTTTGCTAATATTTTTGGGATTAATCTCGACATAAGGAACTTCTATCTCTTTGGCATACAGCTTTGTCAGGTCTTTATCGGAAATTATGCCATTCTTAATAACGACGTCTTGCATGGCTCTACGTTCGCTTAAAACTTGCTCCTGTAGCTTTTTGACATCTTCTTGTTTGATTTTTTCATCGTCCAACAAAATTTGAAGGACTGTAGCATCGGCTGCGCGCATAGATAAAGTATAGTATCTTTAAGGAATAATTAGAACTATTTTGCTAATGCTTTAGCTGATGAGTGTTATAACCTATACTCTAACTAGCATAAGGAGGGAACATGGCTAATAAGAAAAAGACTGCTGATAAGGCAGAAGCAAAGACAGACTCAAAGAAAGAGCAATCCGGAAAAGGTAAGGCTTTAGATTTAGCTGTCGATCAGATAGAGAAACAATTTGGTAAAGGCTCGATCATGAGACTGGGTGAGGCGCACGTAGTCAATGTACCGACGACTTCTACCGGAAGTTTATCGCTCGACTTAGCACTTGGAGGTGGAATACCTCAGGGGCGAGTTGTCGAAATTTATGGACCAGAATCTAGTGGTAAAACTACTTTAACGCTGCATGCTGTAGCACAAGTGCAAAGAAATGGTGGCACAGCAGCTTTTGTTGATGCTGAACATGCTCTAGATCCGCAATACGCCCGACGAATTGGTGTTGATCTAGACAACTTACTGATTTCACAACCGGACACAGGTGAACAAGCGCTAGAAATTGTCGAAACGCTAGTTCGATCTAATGCTGTTGACATGGTGGTGATCGACTCCGTTGCAGCTTTGGTGCCACAGGCAGAAATCGAAGGTGATATGGGTGACTCACACATGGGTCTTCAGGCTCGCTTAATGAGCCAAGCTCTACGAAAGCTAACTGGAATCATTAATAAATCAAACTGCACAGTCGTCTTCATTAACCAGATCCGTATGAAGATTGGTGTGATGTTTGGTAATCCAGAAACCACAACAGGTGGAAACGCGCTTAAATTCTACTCATCTGTGCGCATGGACATTCGTCGTATTGGGCAGATCAAAGATGGTGAAGAAATTGTTGGAAACCGTACCAGAGTTAAAGTCGTTAAAAACAAGATTGCGCCGCCATTTAGAATCGCTGAGTTTGATATTATGTACAACAAGGGTATAAGCTATCCTGGAGATGTGCTTGATCTAGCAGTTGTCCACGAAATCGTTGGCAAAGCTGGAGCCTGGTACGAATATCAAGGAAAGAAAATTGGCCAAGGCCGTGAAGCGGCTAAAGTATGGCTCGAAGAAAATCCTAAGGAATTAGATGTCATCGACAAAGCAGTACGAAAAGCAGCCGAAAAAGAACTATAAATTTACATGAAAACTTACGGTGTAATTGGTTACGGTAGTTTTGGTAAACTTCTAGTTGAATTGTTGCCAGAAGCTGAGCCGAAGTTAGTTTCGACCAGACAGACTTTGGATGGTTCAGAATTGCCTGCTAATTCTGTAACTGCGAACATAGAAGAGCTTGCCAAGAAGTGCGATGTGATTTTTCTAGCTATTCCTTTTGCTGCCTACGAGTCATTAGCAGAAAATTTACGACCCCTGTTGCAGCCAGACACATTACTTGTTGATGTCGCATCTGTGAAGGTTAAACCGCAGGAATTACTGCCAAAGTTATTCCCAGAACACAAAAACTTCCTGTTTACTCATCCCTTGTTTGGACCCCAATCGGCGACAAACAGGGACCTAACTGGACTTAAGTTTATTGTTACACAACCAGATGGACAGCATTCGGCAGATGTAATTAAAGTTTTTAGCGATTTAGGGGCAGAAATTGTTGAAATGTCGGCCGATGAACACGATAGACAAATGTCGTACACGCATGCGCTAACGTTTTTTATTAGCCATGCGCTCGCGAAGATGGAAATTACTGACGTTGAGCTATCAGCCCCTTCCTACCAAAAGCTACTCACGCTTAGGGACTTAGACCTTAGCCACACGGAAGATTTGTTCGAAACTATTCAAATAGGTAATCCGTACTCAAAAACCACAAGAAAGAAATTGATAGATACTTTGCTCGAAATCGATCGGCAAATCGATGAAAATAACTGACATAAAACGTCAGCAAAAGCGCCAGGAAAGATTTTCTGTGTATGCTGATGACAAATACATTTTTTCGTTGAGCGATTGGCAGCTGGCAAAATCAGGAATAAAAGTTGGATTAGAAATTGATAGAGCCGACCTCGATAAGCTCAAAAATCAATCAGAATTCGGCAAAATCTACGACAGGACTTTAATGTGGCTGGCGCTAAGGCCGCGCAGTGAGTGGGAGATACTCCAATACCTAAAACGAAAAACCGACAACGAAGAGACTAGAGACGACGTTATGCAAAAGGTTGGAGAAATAAATCAAATCAATGATTTGGCGTTTGCCGAAAGCTGGGTTAATTCGCGAAGAGCTCTAAAAAATACCAGCAAGTATCGGCTAATTCAAGAACTTCGACAGAAAAGAATCTCCGATGAGATTATTTCCCAAGTTTTAGCCGAAGATGAGATTACTGATGTCGAGACTATCAAGCAAATTATAATCAAAAAAAGTCATCAATCACGATATAAAGATCAGGAAAAATTGATTGCCTACTTGGCACGACAAGGTTTTAGATACGATGATATTAAAGAAGCGATTAAACAACAGGCTGAGATGTAGCTAAAACTTTCTCATCAGCTTTTATGTCGACATCCTTAACTATAATTTTTCTGTCAGTGACTTCGTAAATTTGTTTACGATCAATTATTGTGCCAGTTGTCGAAAAGTCTTTAATAATACTTCGGCTAGGATAAAGCTTCTGTACATCCCAGGAACGGTCATCAACTGCGTAGTCCTGAACCTTGCCAACTTTGCGACCCCTATCCGTCTCGACTCGTTTGCCGATAATTTCGTAATCAATTTCTATGAGTTCTTGCATACGAACGAGATCTTCTTGTTCCATAAGTTTGTCTTCATCGTCGATTATCAAACCACCTAAACCAATTTCGCGGATATCATTTGCCACAAGAATTTTTTCATCGCGCTCACGAAGCGGTTTAACAAA
>JBGTET010000082.1:0-2857 GCA_041747695.1 Saccharimonadales bacterium (SeqCode) | reverse complement strand
TTTCAGCCAAGATTTCAGCTGTCCCGGCTGGCTCACGCATTGCTAGGCAAGCGGCATAGATACTGGCATATAACTTCCGGCTGTCGTAGGGCTCCGGGTGACCGGCTCGTTTCACAATGTGTTGCATGCTAGCCAAAGTTGATTGTCCCGTTTGCAATTAAGATTAAAATCCATCCAAGAGCAATAAGCAGTAGCCCCATAAACAGGCGCATTGTGCCTTTACTATCTTCTTTCCATTTTGAAACTGAGCTTAGCTTGGCGCCGCCAGCTACCATGAAGAGGATGATTAATAGTGGCATCACGAAGATGATGTTATAGAGCACCAGCAGGAACACGGCTTCCATGTTGAAGTTGATACGAAGAATCGTAAGTATCGCTAGATAAGGGGCGCCGGTGCAAGGCAACTCAACAGCTGCGACAAAAGCACCTAGGAACATTACGCCCCAAATACTGGTTTTACTGGTCGAATATTCATGGATTTTGTTAGCAAACTTAGTAGGGATCTGAAGGCTTACGCCTTTGCCATACCAGAAGTAATCTTTAATCTCCAACAGTCCACCAAATATTACCAACGCACCAACGGCTAGCGACAAGTACTGAGCAAGAATTATTGGAATGGCCGAGAAGAAGTAAATAAGCCCTATGCCTGCAATAAAGTACGTGGCAAAGATGGCAAAAATATAAGCTAGACCAAGAGCAACTAATCGTTTAGTGCTTTTACCGCTGCCTAGTACAACCGAGACCATTAAAATAAGTACGCCGATAGCACATGGATTTATAGAGTCAATTGCAGCGGTACCAACTACGATGCCAAGGGTAGGTAGGTCCATTATTGACTTCCTCCAGCTGATACTTGCCTTAGCTCGCAGAGCTTAGGCGTAAATTCTTCTACACCAAACTCAACGCAACGGTCTATATCTCTGACGCCGTATTGACGGCAAAGTTTATCGGTTGTGTCTCGGACTGGGCCAAACTCGATGATGATACAGTCTCCGGGTGGTACGACACTTTCATCACGAATTACGTAAGCTGCGTGGTCGGATAGTTTTGTCTGTGAATAGGTTTTATTATCACCGTTATATCTGTAGACATAGGTTTGTGGCTCAGAGTATTCTCCATCACAGGTATTGCCCTTTTCAGCGATGAATATCTTTTTACCAAACGAATCGCTTCTAATGTACTGATTGATTAATTCCTGACCTCTTGGGTCGACCTTGTCTCCATCAACTTCATCTTCTAAGATTTCGTCGGCTAGTGGCACAATCACATTACTATTTGACAGCGAACCACCAATTACCCTCATAAATTTACCAAGCGAAGCATCGACTTTTTCGTCAACAACTACACCTTCTAAGTGGATTCGTTGGTCGTCGTGTTCATGAAGTGTTGGGGTGCCAATCTTATTAGACAAAAAGCCAGACGGGTTACGCAGTTCTAGCTGTACACCGCAGGCCCAAATTTCAAAATCGGCGTGCCAGTGTACAGGTCCGCCGGAATCAGACTTCATGTTGAGGTATACGGTGCTGCCGAACATTACTGAAGTAGCTACTATGACCACAAAAGCAATTAATGAAAAAAGCGGAAGCCGCAAGTGATCAAATTTGTTTTTTGTGATAGCTGCAGCCAGAACTAATATTGTCAGTGAAATCGCCGAAACAAGCACCACCCTTATCGTAAGGTGTCGGATATCTTCTTCAAGATCTCCAGTGGATGAAAGGAATGCAAAAGTGTTCATTTTTGATAGGTATTCGTTTAAAAGTACTATAACATTGAGATAAGCGTAAGCAAAAATAAACGAAAGGCATTTTTCAATATGGCATCTTGGTCGCAGACTCCGACAGACGAGACAGCGAAGAAGCTTGATGTGACATTTAATAATGGTTTAAGTACCCAGCAAGTCGAAGAGCGACTTCAAAAATATGGTACTAATAGTCTTGAATCGGCCAAAAAAATCAATCCCTTTAAACTGTTTATTACTCAGTTCAAAGACATCTTAATTTTCATTTTAATTATTAGTGCAACGGTTTCTTTAGCTTTAAGTTTTGTAACCAGCGAAAAGACCCTGAAGGGCGAAGAAAAGGCCGAATATCTTCAACATATACGGCAAGAGTGTATCGATAGTCCGCTGGCTGTAGTTTCTGAGGTGTGCTCTGAGCTAATGCTCTATCAAGATGTTAATGACGCCCCTGATCCAGTTGTGCAAGAAAAAGAGTCGCCAAAAGAATCACTCCTTATATTCGCCATAGTTATTGCCATTGCTGTGGTTGGTTTTTTCAATGAATACAAAGCCGAAAAAACAGTCGAGGCACTCCGGAAATTGGTTGGACATAATGCTAAGGTGCGGCGAAATGGCAAAGTCGTTGAAGTCTCAGCCGACGAAATTGTACCGGGTGATATTGTCTTACTTTCTGAAGGGCAGAAGGTACCGGCTGACCTAAGGTTATTCCAGGTAAAAGATCTTCGCATAAATGAGGCCAGCTTGACGGGCGAATCGATGACGGTCACTAAAAACACCCTTGCGCTTAATCGCAGCGCGTCACTAGGTGATCAAAAAGGCATGGCTTTTGCCGGAACTTTTGTTACTTCCGGAACGGCTGAAGGTGTAGTTGTTGAAACCGGCAATACTACCGAGCTAGGTAAAATTGCCCATTTAGTTAGTAGTGTAGAAGCTGAAGAAACACCGATGCAGCGTAAGCTCAACGAACTCGGTAAGAAACTAAGTCTTTTCATAACTGTGATATGTGTACTAGTGTTTATTATTGTCTTCTTCTTTGTTGAAGAGGCTGCCGACAGGGCGCTAATTTCACGGCTTATCTTTGCCTTTACTGCAGCAGTGGCTCTAGCTGTTGCCGCCATA
>JBGTET010000081.1:0-4887 GCA_041747695.1 Saccharimonadales bacterium (SeqCode) | reverse complement strand
CCAACAGATTTGTCGGTTTCTTTAAAAAATATTGGCTTTAGCGGCGAATTAGCCTGTGTGTAAACAATTATCTTCTTCATGATTTCTATGGCTTCAATGGGATATCGACCAACAGCAGTTTCGTCGCTGAGCATTACACTGTCGGCACCGACAATAACGGCTGTAGCAATGTCCGAAACTTCGGCTCGGGTTGGCTCTGGAGCTTCTATCATCGAAGCTAGCATTTGCGTTGCAATGATCGAAATTTTGCCGCGTTCTTGGCATTTGCCGATAATAATTCGCGTGGTAACTGGAACTGAAACTGGTGATGTTTCGGTGGCCAAATCTCCCCGAGCCACCATGACCGCATCGCTGGCTTCAATAACCTCATCTATATTCTCGACTGCAGCCCGAGTTTCTATCTTAGAAATTATCCTGGCGTCTGAACCATGCCCTTTTAAGAATCGACGGAGTTCTTTAACGTTTTCACCAGTCTGGACAAAAGACAAAGCAACATAATCGATCTCGTTAGTGTGAATTCCGTAGATAACGTCTTTTTTATCTTTTGTAGTAAATACATCATTCCCAAAATGAGTATCAGGGGCGTTGATGCCTTTGCGGGCAATAACGATTCCGACATTTTCGGCTTTTATATAGACCCTGCCGTCTCGAACACTAGTTACATGAGCCGAAATTTTGCCATCATAAATCTTGATTGCATCACCGCGCTTAACTTTTTTGCTTAGGTCGTATTGAGTCGGAATGTGCCCGGTCAGTTCGTAGTTGCCCTTATACTCCAAGCAATATTCTTGGCCTTTTTCGATCGAAATCATGCCGTCAAAATCGCCTAAACGAAGTTTCGGACCCTGCAAATCTTGAATTATTGCGACCGGTTTGCCATATTCTTTAGAGGCTTTGCGTATCCAGCCAATCTGTTCTGCTCGCTCTTCGTGGCTACCGTGTGAAAAATTTAATCTAAAACCGTTGACGCCGCTTTTGAGCATTTTTAAAATCATTTTATAAGAGTTGGTGGCTGGACCAACTGTAGCAATCATCTTTGTTCGCTTAAATTCACTAAGCGACACCACTGGTGCTTTATTTGTACTGTACATTACCTACAGTCTAACAAAGCATAAGCAGATGGACTACTGGCAATTTTGCTTGTGCTTAGCCGAAGCCAAAATGCTATGCTAAAAATCAATTAGGAGGGCAAATGCTGCCAGGGCTTAGACCAGCGCACACTAGGGGAAGTTTCTCTAGTCTTTCTAGACTTTCTGTCGAAACTCGCGCACCGACAGTCGAAGACTATACCCGTCTGGAGGATACTGGGCTTTGGCTATTGCCCGCGGTTATTGCTGAGCGCGATAGTCGAATGGGTGTAGATCGGCTTAACGTTGCGAGAGATTACTTAATAGCTGAGGCGCTAAAGCAAAGGGCAGACAAGGCCCAAAAGGGGTCAAGACTGTTGGGCCGAACAGCAGTTGCTGAGACAGGCTGCATGGTTGATGGCTTGCGAAGCAATCAAGACCCTTTTGAATGGGCGCTTGAACTCGGAGTAGCTGAGTGGAGCATTAAAACAAAGAAAAAAGTCGATACGGGTGCTTTAGCGCTAACCAGTGTTGAGGATATGCCCCACATTCAAACATGTGGCACAGAAGGTTGTTACAACTCTCGGCATTTTGACATCGATTTTGGGCGCGATACTTTACGAGAAAGAATAATCGAAGTAAATCCACATTGGTATGTGCCGCAAAAAGACGGAAAAATAAGAACTATTTGGGGAGACAAGCTACCGTCTTTGGAAGATTCGCTCCGGTTCTATATAGATTTTCAGCGTCAAAATTTTCCATTTGTACCAAATAAACAGAGCCCGCTTACGCCTTCTGGTATCGCACAAGTACGCTTCCAGCCAGTGACCGGCTGCTGGGAAGCATGGTCATATTACTGCCAGAACCGAACGAATCTAAACTGGCAGTACGACGGCTATGGGCGTTTATATGACAGACAAGTTGGTGTTCGTGTCGATACAGAAACAGGCGAGGTTTTAGATCGAAGGAAGCCAAGTCATAAGCTCGCTCATCGTGTCGTTTGGAAGGCGACCGGAAACAGATTTAGAAAAAACCAAGTTTTGAATCACTTATGCAGTTATAGGCGATGCTGTAATCCTCTCCACATTCGTCAGGAATCCAAAGTAGAGAATATTAATCATGGGATTATGGTTCAAAACGCAATTAGAGACTTGTATATTAATAACCCGGATGCAGTAGATAGCCGCATGTCTGCCGCAGAGCTTCTCCCCTATCATGAAAAAGCAAGGCAAATGTATGTGAGAATAGTCGAAGAAGCTGGCTACGCAGCATAATCACGGCAAAAGCAAACAAACCCTTCGTTTAGAAGAGTGGGACAAAATTGTTAATTCTGTGGGGCGGGAGGGCCCGTGCATCGCTGCACGAACCCTCCCACCACAGTTGCTGGTTCACAGCTTTGCAAGACAATGAGGTGCCTTGCTACCTAGTGTGGCGCCGCAGCTACCAGGTGGGGAACCGCCAGGTGCCCCAGAAGTTCCGCTTGGCGTCGGTCTTCAGCGGGTTCAAGTTCGCCGTGAACTTGAGGGGACCGCCGCTGACCGCAAGGCTGTACCTGTACGACACCGAGTGGGTGCTCGTCGAGTAGCCACGGAGGCCCTCGTTGAACGTGCAGCCGTCCAGGTGGTAGCCGCCGCCGTAGTTGCCGCACACGACGTCAGTCCAGAGGACCTTCCCGCCGAGTGAGCAGGACGTGATGTTGGCGAACGGAACAGCTGCCGTTCCCATGATCCAGCCGATCTTGTGGACCGCCTGACCCTGCCAGCACTTGGCCGTGCCGTAGGTGTACGCCTTGTACGCAAGGCTGACCGGGATGATCAACACGCCGTAACCCGTTGGGGCCAAGGGTGCGTAGAACGCCCTCGAGCTGGCGAACATCGCCCGATCGAAGGACTGCACCTTGGGCTGGAGCGCCTTGTCCAGCACCTTGGCCTGGTGAGCCGCCCTGTTCTGCACCTTGTCCTTCTGCGCGAGCTGGCGCTCGAGCAGTCGTTCGAGGACCTTGAGCTCGAACGGCGGGTCCTTCAGCTCAGGTGCCGCCGCGGTCTGGTTGGAGACCGGTGCGGCCTGCGCGGTGGTTGTCGCCGGGGCGATCGCCCCCAGCGTGAGGAGAAACGTGAGCAACAGCCACACGCCCCCCCTGATTCGGGTGTTTCGGTTGTGCACTTGTACCACTCTCCTTGTGTTGGGGAACTGCATTTTTTAGGTGCTCCAAACCCGACCGACTTGCGTCGACCAAAGTTTGATCTTGATAACAAATAAGCTCGACTGTTGGAAGTCGAGCTCTTAAAAAAGAGACTGCGACTGTCCGGTTTCGCTACTAGCTCCTCGCATCCCAAGCGACCAGTTACAGGATACGTATCATTGCCTACAGCCCATTTGCTGTGTCAGATTATAATTGTTAGTACATTGTTTGTCAAGACCCTGCGGAACAGAGTTAAAATTCTTTTTCGATGCTGTAAAAACTAATAGGCGCTACTACTACACCGTTCTTGAGTCTGCCCATAGCATCATCATCAAGCACAACTTGCCGCGGCTTGCCGCTAATCCAGAATGCATTTGCACCTTCTGGAGCAATTGCTTGAATGTCTGCTGGGCTAAAGTACTGTAATTCCATATAGGAACCGTCGTATTCAATTGCGAGCCAGTCTTCGGCTATAAGTCTAATGCTTCTGATATCTCCAGATGTTTCTTCTTTCGTAATTACGTCGGGGTAATCTCGCGGCATTATTTTCATTCCACCGTTTGATATATCTAATGTTTTTAGGGTGTAGCCAAATCCAAACACAATACGCTCTAGCTCGTCGATGGACGCTGCATCTTCCTCGCCCTCAATTATTTTGGCGATTCGAATAACTGCTTGATCTGGCAGTTCTTCTAATCTTACAGTGTATCTATTGTCATACATCGCACTCTCGCTAGCAGCTCCACGGTTAATTATGGCTCTGGTCTTGAAGCCAGTATAAGGAAGATCAATCTTTTCGCCTCTGCTAGTAACTGAAGAAATTTGTTCAGGCTCATCCCAGCTTTCGATCAGCATAAACCCATCACCGAATCGCTCAAATGACACCTCTGCGCCTTCTATCAAAGGAATGGTTGCAGGTTCTAGGCGCGCCTTAAAATCTTCGAGCAACTTGCCTCTCAGCATGTATATAGCGTACTTATAGTCGCGCTGGTAATACTCGTCCCCATATTCCTGTCTATCGGCAATGAGTCTTGCACAGACTGCGTTTAGAAGCTCTGCTGATGTGGGAGCTTCGGCGTCTACAACAGAAAGCGCAGCTATAGCACGGCCGCTATAACTATTATCAGCATAAAGCTTTCCGAGGCTTGCAAGTGCTGCGTTCAAACGTTCTGCAAGCTTTAATTCAGGATTTGTAGTGTCTGTAAGCTGCGCTACGACAAGTACCGTTTCGGTATCTTCGGTTTCATCCCAACTACCAACTTGGTGCTTTGCGTAAAGCACCTGAGAAGGCCAAAATTTTGACTGATCTCCAGTTTTAAGGAACTCTTCTAGAGCTGCAAAATGTGCAATTACAATTTCTACAAGCTCCTGATCGCTAAAATTACGTTCACCATCCATTATTCGCATGACGCGCGAACCATAATCAGTTTTTTCATCGATTCTATCGATTTTTTCTTGGCGAAGCTCTCTATATAGAGATTCATTGTTAATAATGAATTTTGGAGCTTGGTCGTTGTATGGTGTTAGCAAGAGTACAATATCTTGCCAAAATGCTAGTTGCTCTAAGTATAGTTCTGTTGGAACGCGGTGTTGCTCGCCCAAAGTATCAAGTATCGTACTCCTCCTAACTTCTGCATG
>JBGTET010000080.1:0-7036 GCA_041747695.1 Saccharimonadales bacterium (SeqCode) | reverse complement strand
GATTGCGCCATTTAGTTTGTCTATTTCTGTGTTGTTAATCGGTCTTGGACTAGTGTTTCTGTTCTTAGCTTCAAGAAAAACAAGTATCTCAAAATCAGCGCTACTAAAGAACAGACAATTTAACGCTGAATTGGTTACTTTAACCATCCAGTCATTGTTGCTTACAGGTGTTCTAATCGGTACCGCGCTATTCTTGCAAGTTTCTTTAGATCTAAATGCTGTAGATACTGGCATAGCTCTGCTACCCCTATCTGCCAGTGCAGTATTAGTTTCTTTCTTGGCACTTAGTCTTGCAAAAAGGTTCCTACCTAGGACAATAGTTGGCACGGGCTTCTTGGTTTCTGCGGTTGGACTGGTTTTGGTAGATACAGTTGTTCAAACGGGCATGGCTTCAGCCGATCTAATCCCAGGATTAATCGTCCTCGGTGTTGGTCTTGGTTTGCTAGCCTCACAAACGCAAAATGTGTTCTCGACAGCTCCAGGTTTGAGCACTTCGGCACAACAGTTTGGCAATGCGCTTGGTACAGCAGTCTTTGGTACATTCATCGTAATTGGTCTGACATATGGCCTTGGCAATGCCCTAGAAGAGCAAGCAATCTATGATGCACAAAGCCGTGACTTACTCTCTAGCACTGTAAAAGAAGACGTAAATAAGTTAAATGATGACGAGCTAGATGCGCTCTTGAGTTCGGTTCCACCAGATGTTATCGAGCAGATCGCTACCCTTAAATCAGAGGCAGAATTCAACTCAATCAAAACTGCGCTTGGTCTAATGGCTACTGTTGCAGTTCTGGGTTACCTGGTTTCACTTCGCATTCCTGCTAAAAAATTAGCATAGTCAGTGACAAATATTCCTGTTAAGCACAAGCATTATGTGTATAATGTCCTGATATAAGTTTAAAACTAAACAGGAGTAGCTACAAAATGGCTAAAAATTCAAAATCATCAAAGCTCGACTATGTCTTGGGCTTGCTAAGGATTGGGCTAGGACTAACATTCTTTTGGGCCTTTATCGATAAATTATGGGGGCTAGGATTTGCGACTTGTCGCAGTGCAGAAACAAACTTAGTTGAGGTTGGTTGTGAAAAAGCCTGGGTTAACGGCGGTTCACCAACATCAGGTTTCTTGAACTTTGGTACACGTGGCCCATTTGCTGACTTTTTCCAAGGTCTTGCAGGCAACAGCTTCATCGATTTCTTGTTCATGGCAGGATTGTTCTTGATTGGCACGGCTTTAATCTTGGGTATCGGTGTAAAAATTGCCGCAGCATCTGGAATTTTGTTGCTGATGATGATGTGGGCCGCAGTTTTACCTCCAGAAAACAATCCAGTACTAGACGATCATGTAATCTACTCTGGTCTTTTGGTTGTACTAGTTCTTGCAAACCAAAATCAACGACTTGGCTTTGGTAAATCTTGGCGCAAACAAGACTTCGTTAAGAGAATGCCAATTCTAGAATAGTTAGGTAATATGCTTGGCGATTTCTGGCACTAGTCTTGTGTCGAATACGTCGGGAATAATATTGTCAGCATTTGGGCTGGCAACTAAGTTGGCTATTGCTTTGGCGGCAGCAATTTTATGGTCGTCGGTAATGTGCTTAACGCCATTGTCGAGCGCACCGCGGAATATTCCTGGGAAGGCTAGAGCATTATTAACCTGATTCGGGAAGTCGCTTCGACCTGTAGCCACGACTAAAGCTCCTGCAGATTTGGCTAAATCCGGCATGATTTCTGGGTCAGGGTTGGCCATGGCAAAGATTATCGGATCTGGATTCATGGTTTTAACCATTTCGGCAGTTAGCAGGCCGGCTTTGCTGACGCCGATAAAAACATCAGCACCGGCAATTGCTTCGGTTAGGCTACCTGCTTCAGAATTTGGATTAGTAAATTCTAATAATGCCTTCTTAGTGTCGTTTAGGTCTGTCCGTTGTGGCGAAATAATTCCCGCGCTGTCGATCATTAAAATATTCTTAGCCCCATAAAGATTAAGCAACTTGGCAATGGCAACTCCAGCGGCACCAGCACCAACGATTACGATTTTGCAATCTGATACAGGATAGTTGTTTTTAACTTTTAGAGCATTGATAAGTCCAGCCAAGACAACTACGGCCGTGCCGTGTTGGTCGTCGTGCATTACCGGAATATTTAATTCGGCCTTAAGTCTGTCTTCGACCTCAAAACAAATTGGGGCAGCAATGTCTTCTAAGTTGATTCCACCAAAACTCGGCGCAATCGCTTTAACGGCTGCTACGATTTCATCGGCTGTATGGACGTCTAGAACAATCGGATAGCCATCGATGCCTGCAAACTCCTTAAACAGCATGGCTTTGCCCTCCATGACCGGCAGGGCAGCTGTCGGGCCTATATTTCCAAGGCCGAGCACGGCAGTCCCGTCAGATACAATTGCAATTGAGTTATTTAGACCAGTATATTCTCGGGCTTCGTCTAAGTGCTCGGCGACGTAACTACTTACTGCACCGACACCGGGCGTGTAATAAATGCTCAAGTCTTGTTTGCTGGCTACGGGCGCTTTGGCATTAACACTTAATTTGCCTCTTAGCTGGCGGTGCTTCTCTAACGAGATTTCCTTTATGTCGTCCATTAACGTTATTATAGCTGAAACAATCAAATGATTAGGCTAGTTTAATACAAGATGCAGAAAATTAGAGATTGGCTATTCAATAATGAAGATGGTCGCATGATTGTAACTCAGCGACCGAACTGGCAACTTATGTCAGCGCTTGGGCTTTGGCTACTGGCTTTAGCAATTGATTCTCAGCCGTACAACGATCTGTTAACGATGTTTTATCGTTTGGTACTGCTTTATTGGGCTTCGCTCGAGATTAGGCTTGGCATTAACCACTTCAGGAACACTTTGGGAACAATTGTCTTTGTCGTGGTTCTATTGAGTTTGCTAGAGCAACTTCTTTAAAGCAGCTAGTCGTGGCTTAAAACTGTTGGCTGCGCCCTCAAAGCCAAGAACTTTTAGCGCACCGACCAAAACGTATAGTTCGTCGATATCTCCTGGCACGATTGATGGATCGGCTTCTTTTTGGGCAAAGCGGCGACCAATTTCTTCGACCAGCCACTTTTCTTGCTCTTTTGAAATCTGATTGGTTGTAAATTCTTTAGAGCTGCCGATAACTTCGAGCGATCTGGCCGAGTTGTTTCTTTTGTGTAAATGCCCTTTAGCAATTAAGTTATCGATGTGAATTGCAACGGTCGAAACCGATTTATAGCCCAAGCCCGATTGGATTTCGCGAAAGCTTGGCCCATAACCGTGCCCAGATATAAAATTGTCGATAAAAGTTAGTAACTCACGTTGCTTCTTGGTTGGTCGCTGAGTTTCGCTCATGCCTTGGCTCGCTTTTTATTTATGCTAACTCCAAGAGCAATCCCGATAAACAGCCAGATATGTAAAACGTTGGTTTGCAGTGAAAAGAATAAATACTGTACAAGATAGGCTAACAAAATTGCTACGAACAAATAATTGTAAGATTTGGTCCTTTGCCAAACTTGCTTATAAAAACTGGTGACGAAAGCTAAAAATAAGGCCAAACCAATAATTCCGAGTTCGGTAAAGAACTCGACGTACTGGTTATTAATGACATTGTTATTTAACTTAACGCCCGCAAACGTGTCTTGAAAAACCGGTCCAAAACTTCCAGCTCCAATTCCTATGACGTAGTTTTGTGGTGCTTGAGCGACAATATCTAATGCACGATTTACCATGTAAAATCTGCCGTCAGTTGAGGCTTTTACTAGGCCGTCGACACCACGACCACCGTTTGCCAATTTGATATCAATCACGCCATGGCTAATTTGATCAACAAATATTTCAACAGATCCTAGACCGGTATGCTTGGGCCGCATAGAACCCGAGACATAAACTGCAGTCAACGACATTATCAGCCCAATAACTAACACGCCAACAAGATTCGTAAGTTTTTGTCTTTGTTCTTTTTGCCCACTTTTAAAGAACCAGAAGATCATAAAACCTAGGGCGGCGATTAAACCGAGCGTTCCCCCGCGCGAAACTGTTAGGAGAAAAGTCGCAAAAAACCAAGCAAGTAAAACTAAGTGGTAATTTCTGTATTTGCTAAACAAAACTCGCCAGCTCAAATAGGCAATCGGTGCGATTAGTGAGCTCGCATAAAACTGCGGCTCCAGTGCAAAAGCCTGAATTCTAGCAAAACCAAACAACTCGGCATTGTAGGCATGTTTTATTAATGTAAATTCTTCCCCAACGCCGTAAGCAACTCCTTTGTATTGTGCCCAGCCAAAAAATGCGCCTATAGCAGCCCCGGCAATTAAAGGGTTAGTGATATCTTTCTGTTTTATCTTTTTGCTCAAAAATAGAGCTGTAACAGATATAACTAACGCCAATAAGAAAGTCCAATAAGCAGAAAGTACGACAGTACGCGTAGCATCGGCAGACCAAATTATCGAAAACCAGTTAAATAGAACAAATGCCGACAATAATTTAAGTGGCAGAAGAGCATAAAGTTTACTGGAGTACTTAAATACACTTGGAATCGAAGCGAAGACAAACAAAATCGCCGAAATTTGAACTAAACTAAACTCTAAATTTAAACCTTGCAAACTTGATAAATAAATTCGTGGCCAGTAAGAAAACGGGATCAGAATAATCGTCAGCTGCAATAAGCGCAGCGACCAATCGATGTTTTTGATCCATGAAAATTTTTTCATACCATAATGGTACAATAACTGACAGTTTATGCTCTATCCTATATTACTTATCGTTGGTGACTTCGTAGCCTTATTGGCCGCATTTACTATTGCCTATATCTTGCGTGTTCAGGTTGATACTCGCCCGCTAGTGACAGACATACCAGCATTTTCTTTTATTAAAGCTTTTTTAACCTTGATCCCGTTTTGGTTAATAATTAATGGTTTTCTTGGTTTGTATTCTAAAAACGTTTACGAAAAACGAATACCAGAAATATCTCGGTTATTTGTTGCGACATTCATTGGTATGTTGCTAGTAATCGGTTTTGATTTCTTTTCTAACAAAGATTTATTTCCTGCAAGGTTAATAGTTGTTTACGCGCTTGTTCTGGCGTTTGTATTGCTAGTGCTAGAAAGAAATGTTTTATGGCGATTCCGGCGCGTAGCCTTTAAATACGGCTATGGCTTACGGACAGTTGCTTTAATTGGCAATACAACCGCCACCAAAGAATTAGCCGTGCTTTTTCGTGATGCAAAGTCGTCAGGCTACAACATACGCTTAATTATTGGCGGGCAGTCGGCTGTACCGGAAGGATTTGCCGGAAAAGTCGCAAATTCTTTGGATCAAGGTTTGAGCATGATTCGTGATCTTGGCATAAACAGCATAATCCAAACCGAATTTTATGAAAGTGAAATTAAAAACCAAAAAATTCTGTCAGCTACGCGCGAGAATCACTTGAGCTACAAGTTCATCCCTGCCCAAAGCGATTTTTATGGTGGCAAGAACACAGTCGAAGTATTTAACGGCTTTCCGATGGTATCGATTCATCAAACTCCGTTGATTGGTTGGGGACGTGTAGTTAAGCGATTATTTGATGTCGCGATTTCTTTGCTGGCACTTGTAGTTGTAATACCAGCAATGATCGTTTTTGGTCTGATAATCAAAATTAGTGACCCACGTGGACCGATAATTTTTAAACATCGTCGCATAACCAGATTTGGCACACCGTTTAACATTTATAAATTACGCTCGATGTATTGGCGTTACTCTGCCGGACAGCCAGGTGCGCGCAAAACAGAGTTAGAAATTTTTAAAGAACTCGGGCGTGAAGATTTAGTAGAAGAGTTTAAAGAGAATCAAAAGGTGGCTGACGACCCACGAATTATGCCAATCGGCAAATTTATTAGAGCTACCAGCATAGACGAGCTTCCACAATTTTTTAATGTTATTAAGGGTGACTTAAGCCTAGTTGGTCCAAGAGCAATCGTTAAAGACGAGTTGTCAAAATATAAAAAGTTTGACGGCGGTGGCTTGATTACCAGTGTTAAGTCTGGCATCACTGGCTTGTGGCAGGTGTCCGGCCGTAGTGAATTAACATACGAAGAACGTGTTCGCTTAGATACGTTTTACGTCCAAAACTGGAGCTTTTGGTTAGACCTTAGAATCTTGCTTAAAACTATTTTGGTTGTTATCAAAAAAACGGGCGCTAACTAGCAAACATGAAAGTTGCGATTGTACACGACTGGCTGACAAATCTTGGTGGGGCTGAGCGTGTGGTTTTTGAACTGCATCAGCTATTTCCAAAAGCGCCAATTTATACTTCGGTTTACGACAAGGCGGCTCTGCCAATGTTTGACAAAGCCGACATCCGAACCACTTACCTACAGCGTTTTCCGTTTAGGCAAAAGCATCAACTTTATGCCTCGCTTCGGCCACGCGCATTTAGGGCATTAGACCTGTCAGAATTTGACCTTGTAATTTCGAGCTGTAGCGCCGAGTCTAAGCAGGTGCAAGTTCGTGAGGGTGCAATCCATGTCTGCTACTGCCACACGCCGATTCGTTACTACTGGAGTAATTACACAGAATACGTCGCAAATCCTGGTTTGGGGGCTCTCAATCCGCTTGTGCGCTATACTCTGCCGCTGTTTATACCGATCCTGCGTCGCTCAGACTATAAAGCTGCTCAAAAGGTTACGGCTTTCGTTGCAAATTCTAATGAAGTTAAGGATAGAATTAAGAAATATTACGATCGCGACAGCGTAGTTATTAATCCGCCGGTTGATGTTGAACGGTTCCAGCCACCAGGAAATGCTAAGCGAAAAGGTTTCATAATTGCTGGTCGCCAGACTCCGTACAAACGGTTCGATTTAGCTGTTCAGGCTTGCACTGAGCTGGGTTTAGATTTGACGGTTGTTGGTAATGGCCCAGAAAATGCGCGACTCCGAAAAATGGCTGGCCCGACAATAAAATTCTTAACCAAAGTTCGCGATAATGAAATGCCAGACTTGTTCCACAAAGCTGAGGCTTTTATTTTCCCTGCTTTGGAAGATTTTGGAATTGTACCTGT
>JBGTET010000079.1:0-5954 GCA_041747695.1 Saccharimonadales bacterium (SeqCode) | reverse complement strand
ACCATCTGGTTTGATTATCGGCTTAATTACTTTGCCAACTACATCACCAGTCCGAATGCTAAGGACCACGACGTCAGCAAACTCACCTATCATTCTAAGCATTACTACATTATATAGTTTTTTTACTTCTAACGTCACTCTAAGTTGTTCTGATTTATCATCGCGACATGAAAAGATTAATCCTAGCCCTAACAATAGTCATGGCGTTTGCGACGTTGGCATTGGCAAATGCTGCACCAAAAAAATTGATGATTGTCGAGTTGTCGACTGGCAATAGCGCCTCGGCTTCGGCAGAGTTTGTAGAGATATATAATCCTAATAACTCTGTCATAGACCTTGATGGCTACAAGTTGGAGTATAAGTCTGCCACAGGCTCGTACTGGACAAATAAGGTAAGTCTAGAAGGCAAGATAAACACCCGCGGGCGATTTTTGTTAGCCAGCTCACAGATGAATATGATCAGTTCGGCGGCTATTGCCAGTGGCTTTGCAGCTACAGGCGGCCAGGTCAGAATTAGCAACAATGATATAGTTTTGGACACTTTGGCTTGGGGCAACGGAGATTCGCCAGAAGGTATTGCGGCGTCTGTGCATGAAAAAGAACAATCAATCAAACGTTTAGTTGATGAGGACGGCTACTTTATTGATACTGACAATAATTTAAGTGATTTCTTTTTGTCTGATACGCCAAGTCCTAAATTAGACACATACACTGCTCCAGCCGTAGCCACCTCGACTAGCTCGAGTTCGTCAAACTCAAGCACAACTGATGCAAATCTGGCAAATTATCCAAAAATTGAACTGACAGAATTGTTGATCGATCCAGAATCACCGCAAACCGATAAAGAAGATGAATTCATCGAAATATATAATCCTAATGCGACTGCAGTCGATTTAAATAAGTATAAAATCCAATCTGGAAGCACAACCTGGCGCTATAACTACGAGATCGAATCAAAAGTTATCGGACCCAAGAGCTACATGGCAATATATTCGGCTGAGAGTGGCTTAACACTATCCAATAGTGGCGCTAAAGCGAGAATCCTAGATCCAAATGGCAAAGAACTTGATGGAGTGAGCTATGAAAAAGCCAAAGCTGGTGTGTCATTGTCGAAAATTAATGGCAAGTGGTTATGGACCGAAGATCCAACACCTGGAGCTGCAAATACAACACCAGGTACGAGCGGTGATGGCGAAGAAGCATCGCCGGATGACAGCAATTTACCTCATGTGGCAGCAGCTTCAAAGGATGAGGGTGATAAAGACGACAAAAGTCAGTCTAGTTTCGACGAAGAGGAAGAAAAGAGCATCCTCGATACATCTGTACTTGTCATAGTCGGGGGAATAGCGATACTCTATGGGCTGTATGAATACAGACAAGATATTAGAGGTAAGCTCGCAAAGCTTAAACGACACTTTACTGGTCGGCGAAAAAGTCGGGCAACGACTTAAAGGTGGCGAGACTATTGAGTTAATCGGTGACGTCGGTTCAGGCAAGACTGTTCTGGTTCGTGGTGTCGCTAAAGGAGCAGGTAGCAAAGATAATGTGTCCTCGCCGTCATTTACAATTAGTCGTGTCTACAAAACCGATAATTTTGATATTCACCACTTTGATTTTTACCGCTTGAGTGACCCTGGGATAATGAAATCAGATATCGCCGAAACTGCCAGCAACGATTCTGACGTTGTCGTAGTCGAGTGGAGCGACATAATTAAGTCTGTCCTGCCAGAGAATCGAATAGTTATTAAAATTGTAGCAACAGGCGAAGACAGCCGCAAAATCTCAATGCAATTTCCTGAGGAGCCGACAGAATGATACTTACAATCAGAACCGACAAACCAGAAGCCGAAATTTCGGTTCTAGATTTTGATGGCAAAGAAATTTCTGCCGAAGTCTGGCAGGCGCACAAAGAATTGTCAGTGACAATTTTAGATAAACTTTCCAGACTCTTAGAAGAATGTGGTCTTAGCTGGCCAGATGTGTCTGGGATTGTTGTTTACGAGGGACCAGGTTCATTTACTGGCCTGAGAATTGGCATTACAGTAGCAAACTCGATTGCTTATGCGCAAAAAATTCCTATAGTTGGCAGCACTACTGACGACTGGATTCCACTAGGCATTGCAAAGCTCGAAAATACACAAGTAGGAGCCTATGTAATACCAGAATATGGTGGCGAAGCTAACATTACTAAGCCTAGAAAATAGCTAAATTGCAAGTCTAGCATTTACCAAGTCGAAAATTTTGATTACAATAAGTCACGGACTGTTTCTAATTGTTCGCAAAGTCCACATTTGATTACAAATATAATCTGATAACCGATCAACCGACACTTCCAAATGACTTAACACCAATTCTTTGCTGTAATTCTTTGGAAAATCATTAAAAATCGGAGTCAGGGAGGTCACACACTATGGATCCTATTACTCTTGTAGTAGCAGTTGTTGCGATTGGGCTCGGGTTTGGAGCATCAACCACAGTAACAAAGAAAAAACTTGGCGATATAGAAGCCAAACAAAAGAAAGCATTATCAAAAGCCAAAAACGAAGCTCAGGATATAATTGCCGATGCTAAAAAAGATGCAGGCAAGATCACAGACGATGCCAGAACTGCAGAAAAAGATCAGCGTCGCGAATTTAAAAAAGTTGAAGATCGTTTATTAAATCGCGAAGAAAATATCGATAAAAAGCTCGATGATTTAGACAAGCGTAGCGAAAAACTTCGAAACGAAGAGTCAGAGATTGAAAAATTGAAAGATGACATTCGTCAGATTCGAGTTAAGCAAGAAGAACGCTTAGAAAAAATTGCTAAGCTCAAAAAAGACGAGGCAGCGGCTCATTTGCTTAAAACAACTGAAAAAGAAATTAAAGCTGACTTGAAAGGCTTGATCGCTAAACTTCAGAACGACGCTAAAGAAACAGCAGAAGAACAAGCCGAAATGATTCTGTTAACGGCAATGGAACGAATGTCATCGGAAGTTACTGCAGAACGCACCGTGACTGCAGTAAAGCTCGAAGACGAAGAAATGAAAGGTCGAATTATCGGTAAGGAAGGCCGAAACATTCAGGCCTTACAGCGCGCAACCGGTGTCGATATTCTTGTTGACGAAACCCCAGGCATGATCGTGCTGTCTAGCTTTGACCCTGTGCGCAGGCAAATTGCCCGCATAGCTTTAGAAATGCTACTTAAGGATGGGCGAGTTCATCCAGCACGAATCGAAGAAGTTGTCGAAAAAGCTCACAAGCAAATCGACAAAGATGTTGACCGTGCAGCAGAAGATGCTTGCCGAGAAGTTGGCGTCGTCGGAATACCAAAAGAAATCATGCGCTACTTGGGCGAACTTAAATTTCGAACATCGTATGGTCAGAACGTTCTAAAGCACTCAACCGAGATGGCACACATTGCCGGTAATATTGCTAACGAAATTGGTGCTGATGTCGTTATTGTTAAAACTGCAGCTTTGTTGCACGACTTTGGTAAAGCGCTATCGCACAAGGTAGAAGGCAAGCATCACCACATTGGTGGCGAACTAGCACGCAAGTATGGCATGAGCGAAGAAATTGCCCACGCAATCGAAGCTCATCACGATGACATCGAAGCCACAACTCCAGAAGCTTTGGTGATCAGAATTGTTGACGCAATTTCGGCATCACGCCCTGGCGCAAGGAACATTAGTGCCGAAAACTTTGCTGAGCGAATGCGTGACCTAGAAAACGTCGCCAAAGGATTTGACGGAATCGACAAAGCCTACGCAATTTCTGCCGGACGAGAAGTCCGAGTAATCGTACAGCCAAAATCAATCGATGATTTGTCAGCCATTAAACTTGCACGCGACATCGCAAACAAGATTGAGTCAACAATGCAATATCCAGGAACAATCAAAGTTTCTGTGATTCGTGAAACCCGTGCTATAGAATTTGCTAAATAGTAATCAAAATGAATGGTGCGGGATACCAGAGTCGAACTGGTCTCCTCAGTTTGGAAAACTGATATATTAGCCGATATACGAATCCCGCATACTTTGATCTAACTACGAGAGAAAATTATACCACTTCTTGCTCTAGATCCTTAACAGTTAAGTTAAGTTCGTCGCCGGGGTTAAATGATGAATCCAGAATCTTCTTAGAAACAATGTTCTCGACAGTCCGCTGAACTACCCGACGAAGTGGGCGAGCGCCAAGTCTTTCGTCATAACCTTTATCTACCAGCCAAAGCTTTGAGGCATCGTCTAAATTAACGCTAACTTTCTGGCGCGATAGGTTTTTGTTAACGCTGAGCATAATAATATCGACAACTTTTAACAGTTCTTCTTTTGTAAGCGGGCGGAATAGAACAATTTCGTCGAAGCGGTTTAGAAACTCTGGCTTAAAGATTCCACTAGAAATTAAATTGCTGGTAAATGATTCTTCAATATCTTCGAGTTTTTTGCCATCGGCAATCAGCTTCTGGATTTCGCTAGCTGCAGCGTTAGAAGTTGCAATAATCACCGCATCTCTAAAAGAAACTTCTTTATTGTCTTTGTCGCGCAAAATACCTTCGTCAAGAGTTTGTAAAAATAGATCTAATACTTTGCCGTCAGCTTTTTCTATTTCGTCAAACAAGACAACAGAAAATGGCTGTTTGCGAATTTGCGAGATCAAGCCTTTGCCGCCTGAGTCAGTGGGTTCGATAAGTCTTTCGGCCGAACCAGCCGAAATATATTCGTTCATGTCTATGCGAATGACGTTATCTTGACCATTAAAGAATGTGGCAGCGATCGATTTAGCTAATTCTGTCTTGCCGACTCCGGTTGGGCCCATAAACAAGAATGTGCCGATTGGTCTCTCCTGGTTGTTAACACCTGACCTTGCACGCCGTAGAGCATCTGACACCACCTTAACCGCTCGAGTTTGGTTGATCATTCGTTCGTGAATCTTTTCTTCCAGATTTAAAAGATCGGATTTTTCTTGAGTTGTTGCAGCCTGAACTTTCACGCCCGTCGTTGACTCGACGCTTCGCTGGACCGAGTTTTCGGTAACAAATTTATCCTCATCAGCAAATTGTGCAGCAGATTCTAATAACTGTAGACCTTTCCCAGGGAATTCACCTTCTTGGATATAATGACCAGCTAATCGATAAGCTTCGACCAAAGCTGGATAGGTAAAAGTAACTTTTTGTTTGCCTTCTATCAAAATGGCTTGGTTTTCCATAACTTTCAAAGTATCTGCTTGATTCGGAGCTTTCATGACTACCCTATTTACGGCACCAGCTAAGACTTCATTATTTTGTGTTGCCTGTTGCCACTGGTGTGGCGTCATGGCGAAAATTGTTCTAATGACACCTTGCTCAAGAATTGGCTGCAAAACTCCACGGATATCAACGGCGCCAGCATCGTTTTTAAAGAAAGCGTCGGCGTTATCAAAGAATAGGATGATGTTCTTAGCTTTGTGAGCTTCGTTAATTAATGCGATCAGCAGGTTCTCTAAACCGCCGAAAACCTTCTGATTGGCTATTAATGTCGTGGCGTCAAGCAAAAATACCTGATCGAACAAAATTGAACTTGGCACCAACTTGTCGGATAAAATCCTTTCGGCAAAAGAATAGACTGTAGTTGTCTTGCCGACACCAAGCTCGCCAATTAATGCGACATTGGCTCTTTCGCTAGTACCGAGCACTTTAATAATTTGATCAATGGTTTCGGTATGGCTGTCGACATCTCGGCTTATGTAGCCGCCACCTTTTTGAATCTGAGACGAGATATTTAAACCAAGTTTTGACAGCAGTGGGGTGTAGCCGGCTGTCCAGTCTCGCGCAATGCCACCAATAAAACTGTGCTCGGCATATCGTGCTTGGAGATCAATCACATGATGGAGCCAACTCAAGCCACTAACTAAGTCGGAATATTCTATGTGCGACTGTGCTAGAGCTTGCTGTGCTGATGGAACTTGTGAAACCAAGGCTACAACAACTTCACCGCC
>JBGTET010000078.1:0-8764 GCA_041747695.1 Saccharimonadales bacterium (SeqCode) | reverse complement strand
AAGGGCAACAAAGCCATAGAATCAAAACTAATCTTTTTAGGTTTACAGGGTATGATGGACCCACCTCGCGAAGAAGTTAAACAAGTAATGCATACCGTTCAGGCAGAGTCAGGCATGCGCGTGCTTATGATCACAGGTGACTATATCGAAACTGCTAAAGCTGTTGCTAAAGAGATCGGCATTATCGGCGAGGCAATTACTGGCGAAGAATTAGACAAAATGTCGCAAGAAGAATTCGAAGACGAAGTCGAAAAAATTTCTGTCTACGCCCGCGTTAATCCAGAACACAAAATACGTATAGTCCAGGCGCTCAAAAAACACGGGCACCAAGTAGCCATGACAGGCGACGGCGTAAATGATGCCCCTGCAATCAAAGCTGCTGATATTGGCATTGCCATGGGCATCTCCGGCACAGACGCTGCTAAAGAAGCTGCCGACTTAATATTACTCGACGATCAGTTCCTGACAATCATTAACGCAATTGAAGAGGGTCGAGGCATCTTTGATAACGTGCGCAAATTCGTTAGCTATTTACTGGGCGCAAATATCGTTGAAGTTCTGTTGGTCTTGGGAGGAATAATTTTCTTGAAAGATCCGATTCTAACTGCAACGCAGCTGCTATTTATAAACATTGTTACCGATGGACTGCCGGCGATCGCATTGGGCTCAGACCCAGCCGAGAAGGGCATAATGCGCCACAAACCTAGTCATTTCCAGGATGCGATTATTAATAAGTCGGTTTGGATCGAAATGGTCATCTACGGTGTTGTCGCAACAGCACTGCTTCTTTGGCAGTTCAGTTATCTGCAAACGCATCATGGCCAGACAGCAGCTATTTCTGCTGCCTTCACGGGGCTGGTTATATACGAGCTAGTACGTCTGGTTGTTCTGCGGACGAATTACAATATTCCGTGGTTCTCTAACCCTTGGCTATCTGTGGCGCTGGCAGGCTCATTCTTGATTCAGCTGGCGGTTATGTATGTACCTTGGATGGCTGAACTATTTGAGGTTGAACCTATCAGCGGCACAAGCTGGAACGAAATTCTGGTTGGATCGATCATTATATTTATAGTTATGAAAGTTGCTCGCAGAGTACTAGAACATACAATGACAGAAGTAAAACCAGAAGTGCACAAAACTGCCCCTGCTTGACAAATAAGCAAAAGCGTGTTACTCTGAGTATTGTAGTTTCTCTACAAATAAACATCATTAAAAAATAGGAGCAAAAAAATGCCCCTAGGCATGAACGATGACGATAACAAGTCAAAGTCCGTAAAGGACGATGACGACAAGAAAGCAAAGAAGTCAAAAAAATCTGACGACGATGCAGACGAGGCTCAAGAAATTCTTGACCAGATGCAAGAGAAGGAAGATAACGGCGACTGCGCATTCTGTTAATGTCTAAACTACTAGAAAAGGCCCACCTGTTGGGCTTTTTTTATTTCCGCTTGCACAAATAAACGGCAGTAGTATACTTCGATTCATATGACAATGACATTAGACCCAAGCGAGTCAAGTACTTCTTTACCTTTCGACGAGCGTGAACAAATTTTACAAGTGACAGAAGAAGCTACAGAAAAACTTCTAGAACAGATAAAAAGTTTAATCGGCAAGTCAGTTTACGTTACTGCAACCGTAACGCATCGATTTTATTTACGCGGTAAAAATAATGATGAAATTGCAGACGTTTTTGTTGGTGGTATGAGTGAAGAAATAGTTGACCAACCATCGATAATCGTGGGTGCTGTATCGAATATAGTATTTTTTAGAACTTTGAGTGCAGACGGGGAAGAAGAACAACATTTTGGTGCATGGAGAGATAACTTTCGCGCTGTGTTAGCAGAAGATCCAGATAACCAGGAACCTATTTAGGATTAAAAAATTTGGTCTCGATAATACTTGTTTCTTTTTCGTAACTAGCTCGCGACTAGCTCAATAGAGTATGCGAAGATACCCATAAAATTGATTGAACGGTCTATCATATCAAGTACTTCCTCTGGATCTACAGCGCGAATTTCTTCTGCGAGAGGATCCATGACTAACACGTGATTTACTCGTTCATGGTCTTCCAAATAACCTGCTAATACAACCCAATGATAGCCATCATCATCAAATCCAGGCTCTTTCTTATACATCAGTGCAACAGCAGAGCCTTCTTGTAGTTTTTCTGCAATTTCCTCGACAACCTTGAGTGTATCGCCTGCTTGAACATCCGGTGTTTGGATAGGGTCAATCACCAATAAGTAGTCTTCTCCTAAAAGTGGAATTTCTTCTCTTGTTTTTGGTGGGTCAGTGACTCCGTCAGCGAGTGAGATATATGCATTTTCTAGGGACATCTGGACTCCTGAAACATCACCATTAAACAGCGAGGCAACACAAGCTGCAAAGCAAAACTCTGTGCCTTCAGGTTGAGCGACGTGTCCAATACCGTTTTTACCAATAAATCGTTCGGCCATAGAAAACTCCAGTTATTTTAACTATTTTTAATCCCAAACATCCCTAAATGCAAGCATGAGCAAAATAAAAACTTCCCAATCTTGAGAAGTTTCACATTGTCTTGGTAGCGGCGGCAGGGTTTGAACCTGCGACCTCAGGCTTATGAGTCCTGCGCTCTAACCAACTGAGCTACACCGCCATAGTCACAGCATATGCTGTGCAAACCTGAACTATAACAGAATCACCCCTGTTTGTGTAGATATTATTTTCTGCATTTTTAAGCTGTCGATTAGCCAAAAGACTGCAACAGCTGATTAAATGTATGCATGAAGGACAAACTAATTGGCAAAGTTGCGCCGGGCAAATATGTAGTGGCGGTTTCTGGTGGTGTTGATTCCGTTGCTCTACTTCACGAGCTTAAAGATCAGTCAGGTCTGGAATTGCTGGTAGTACATATAAACCATGGGATTCGTCCTACTGACCAAACAAGACAAGATGAAAAGCTTATCCGAGATTTGTGCAAACAGTGGAATACTGAAGTTCAACTGGTAGAGCTAAAGCTTGGATCGAAAATCAGCGAAGAAGTAGCTCGAGATAGACGACATGAACAGCTAAAGCGTATCTTAAAGAGTAAAAGTTATAACAAGATTATAACTGCTCATCATAAAGACGATATTGTCGAGACTATGATCATCAATTTACTGCGTGGGACTGGGCGTAAAGGGCTAAGTTCACTAAAGAATAATGACACTTATTTGCGACCTCTATTGGATGTTACTAAAAATGACATTGCCGAGTATGCTAAAAAGAATAATTTAGCTTGGAACGAAGATTCAACAAATCAAGATCAAAAAATTCTGCGAAATTACATTCGCCTTACTCTTATCCCTAAAATTAATGCTCGAAACTCAAAGTTTACTGACGAATTCATTCAAATTTATAAAGACATGCTCAAAATTAACGAAAGTATTGATAAAGAATTAATCACGCTAACGAAAACTCTTGCGGAAACCAGTGATTCGTTTAAGCGCAGGCAAACCGTTATGCTACCAATAGAGGTCAGCTTTAGTTTTTTGCATCATATTTTGACTCAACAGTACGGAATCGCAGTGGATGCTAAAATGCTCAAACAAGTTAGAAATTTTATTCACACAGCCAAAAATGGTAAAAAACTCAACATAAATAAGAATCTAAACTTAACTTGTGATAGTAAAACATTTAGCTTCAGTAAAAGCTGAGGAGTATTATTTAGAGTCTTTTATGTATAATGTAAAGATTCTAGTATCAATGTGCGTACAGAGGAGTTCCTTTAATTATGGATAAAAAACCCAAGCTTCCTAAAAAACAAGCAAAATCTGGTGGGATGAAAAACGTTGGCTTTATTGCCATTCTTTTAGTTATTGGACTTACAATTGCGGCCTATTTTGCAAATCCTTCGACCCTAACCGAGATTCCAATTTCTGAGGCACGACAACGAACTAACAACAACGAGATTACCGAAATTGTGCAAAAGGGCAATGACTTAGTTATTACCGAAAAAGATAAGTCAGAACCGACTTTGCAATCTGTTAAGGAAGATGGAACTTTGCAAGAACAAGGCTTCGAAAATGGTGAGTGGACTTTAACTGTTGAGCCAGAATCCTCTGGCGGTGGAGTTTGGGTACAACTGCTAATTACACTCTTGCCAATTGCAATAATCATCGGGTTTTTCTACTTTATGATGCGCCAAGCTCAAGGTCAGGGAAATCAGGCAATGAACTTTGGCAAGTCCAAGGCTAAATTGTTTGGTGGCGACAAGGAAAACGCTAAATTTAAAGAAATTGCCGGCAACGAAGAAGCCAAGCAAGACCTAGAAGAAGTCGTTGAATTCCTTAAGTTCCCAAAAAAGTTTCAAGGCTTGGGAGCAAAGATTCCAAAAGGTGTCTTGTTAGTTGGTCCGCCGGGAACTGGTAAAACGATGTTGGCGCGGGCCGTGGCTGGTGAAGCTGGAGTACCATTCTTCTCGATTTCTGGTTCGGAATTTGTTGAAATGTTTGTTGGTGTTGGTGCCAGCCGAGTCCGTGACCTATTTGCCAAAGCCAAAAAGAACGAACCTTGCATAATTTTTGTTGACGAAATTGATGCCGTCGGACGTCGTCGTGGTTCTGGAATGGGTGGTGGTCACGACGAGCGCGAACAGACACTAAACCAGATCTTGGTTGAAATGGATGGTTTCGAGCAAGGTACAAATGTAATTGTTCTGGCCGCGACTAACCGTGCCGATGTTTTAGACCCTGCGTTACTACGCCCAGGACGTTTTGATAGGCGAGTTGGCATTGAACTACCAGACCGCCGCGCCCGTGAAGCTATTCTTAAAGTACACTTCGAGAAGAAGCCGACAGAAGGTTCTGTTGATCTAAACTCTCTAGCAGCCAAAACTGCCGGAAGCAGCGGCGCTGACTTAGCTAACATTGCTAACGAGGCAGCAATTATTGCCGCGCGTGCAAATCGTAAGACTATAAACAACGACGATGTTGTAGCGGCCTTCGAAAAAGTTGCGATTGGCCCAGAACGTAAAAACAAGATCTTAAGCGACAAAGACAAAGAGATGACAGCCTATCACGAAGCTGGCCATGCGCTAGTTGGGAACGTCTTGCCAGACTCTGATGACACTCACAAAGTTACGATTATTCCTCGTGGTGGAACCGGCGGAGTAACTTGGTCTATCCCACCAGAAGACAAGAGCTATCATTCGATTGTGGAGTACAAAGACATACTTGCACGAATGCTTGGCGGACGTGTGGCCGAAAAGATTATTTACGGGAATGAGTTTGTAACAACTGGCGCAGGTAGTGATTTGCGCAACGCACACGGTTTGGCGCGAGAAATGGTTGTTGAACAAGGCATGGGTAAACAATTACGAGATCAAGTTTTTCATCAGGACGACGGCGGAATGATGTTTGACCGCATGGTTCACGACCGACCATACTCTGACGACACAGCTAAGCAGATAGATAGTGAAGTTGAAGCATTGATAAAAGAAGCTGCAGTTCGTGCCGAACACGTTATTGTGGCTAATAAAACCTATCTAGACAAGCTCAAGACAGCTTTGCTTAAGAAAGAAACACTGGATGCCAAAGAAGTTATTGCAGCGGTGAAGGGGTCTAAAATGCCAAAGCAGGCACGACTGTATTAATAATGATCATTTAGCTTAGCATAAGCTATAATAAACGCCATAAGCTTAAGCAAAATGGCATATACAAAACTCGAACAATACATAGATAACTATTGGCAAAACTTAACCGTCGAAGCAAACATGAATGTCGACGGCCATATGACGTTGCCAAATAAATTTATTGCGCCTTCCTCTGAGCTGGTAAACGACTTTGTTTTTCATGAACAGTTTTATTGGGACAGTTATTTTACGCTTTTAGCATTTGACGACAAAACCGACCGCGATTTAAAACTTGGCATGACCGAGAACTTGTTTTTTATGTTCGAAAAACACGGCTACGTACCTAACAGTAGCCACACCGAGTGGCATTCTGGACGCTCGCAGCCACCAGTTCTAACACTGCTTATAAAACAGGTATTCGATGGCAGCCAAGACCTTGCATGGCTGGAGCGGGCATATCACATTGCTGTAAGGGAGTATAAACAAGTTTGGATGGGTAAAAAACACCCACATAATCGACTGATTTACGAAGGACTAAGTCGTTACTATAATGAAAGCCAGAGCCATAAAGGAGCAGAAGATGAAAGCGGCTGGGACTATACAACTCGGTTCGATGATCGTGCTCTAGATTGGTTGCCGGTAGACTTAAACTCGCTACTGTACAAATACGAAATCGACTTATTCTTTTTTGCTAACAAACTTGGCCGAACCAAAGAAGCGCATGAGTGGGCAGGCGCTTCAGTAATTCGCAAAAAACGCATGAATAAGTTGATGTGGAATGCTGGCGACAATTTTTACTATGACTACGATTTTGTAAATAAAAAACAGGGAACAATTAAATCGCTGGCGGGCTATTTTCCACTTTTTGTTGGCATGGTTGACGAGACTCAAGCCGAAGCTTTGGTCAAAAATCTTGATTTCTTTATGACCGAGTCTGGACTAACTACAACAGCTAAAGACGAGCCACCAGCCGCTAAAAAGCAGTGGTCGTCACCAAATGGTTGGGCGCCACTCCATTTTATAGTTATCGAAGGTCTGCGAAGTTACGGCTACGAGGAGTTGGCTAGAAAACTGGCCAATAAATGGGTAAAAACTGTAGCTGACAAATTCGAAGAAACTGGGACACTTTTTGAGAAGTATAACGTAGTAGATCCTAAACAAGAGCCGACCTCCGCAGTCTATCCGGATCAGCGTGGTTTTGCTTGGACAAATGCTGTAACCAAGCGCCTGATTAAGGATTTTTCTATAAAATAACTTTCCACCTCAGGAAAAGCGGTCTATACTCATAAACAAATAAGGTCATAAATGAATAGAATACTTAGGCGCGCAAATGCAAGATTATCTGTAGGCTGGGCAGCCGCATTGCTGTCGGCACTTAGTTTTGTGGCGATGTTTCTTAGCCTGTTTCGTGAACGACTACTAAACACTAATTTTGGAGTTGATTCGCTTGAACTCGATGCATACCGCGCAGCTTTCACTGTGCCAGAATTTATGTTTATCATCTTGGTTTCTGGTGCACTTAGTGTGACGTTTATCCCTGTTCTGAATGAACGCCTTAGCGCAGGCAATAAAAAATCTGCGTGGGACATGTCATCGAGTCTTCTGAATTTTATGGCTCTACTGACTGCGATTGCCGCAGTACTGATAATCATTTTTGCTGAGCCTATTGTTAGGTATTTGATTGCACCCGGTATGGAAGCAGACGGTCAAGACTTATCGATTACAATGATGCGAATCATTGCAGTAAATCCAATTTTGTTTGCAGTCTCCGCAGTTTTAACTAGTATTCAACAAACTTACGGGCGGTTCTTTTTCTTCGCCCTAACTCCTGCCATATACAACATTGGAATAATTGCCGGAATCGTATTCTTGTCTGACGAACATGGAATTATCGGTGCTGCATATGGTGTTGTGATTGGTGCGATAATACAGCTTCTAGTGGCGATGGTTGGTATGTTTGGCATTGGCTTCGAATATCACAAAGGCATAAATTGGAAGAACCACGGCTTTAAGAAAGTTTTAACCTTGCTGCCTTATCGATCGGTTGATCAAGGAATTGATTACTTTAATAATTTAGTTGAGATCAGCCTGGCCTCTCGATTGCGCCAAGGAATGATCAATGCTTGGTCGGTGGCTTTTACATTGCACTGGGTGCCGATCAATTTAATTGGAGTGGCCATTTCAACCGCAGCTTTTCCGCAAATGGCAGAGCGTATAAATCAGGGACGCCCGGATTTGTTTAAAAAAGAATTCATATCACTACTTCGTGTAATAATTTGGCTAGCCTTGCCAGCAACAATCATTGCTTATTTGGGCAGAGGTTATCTAGTTAGATTACTAGTTGCCGAAGGAAACTTTGTAATTTCAACTTTGCTTGGGATGCTAGTTGTGGCAATTTTCTTTCGGGCAATCTTCCATCTTGTGTCGAGAAGTTTTTATGCTCAGCAAGACACTCGAACGCCACTGCTTGTATCAATTGCAGCCATTGCGTTGAATATTGTCCTAGCAACAACTTTCGTCATGCCTTGGGGGTTAGACATGGGAGTTTACGGACTAGCATTGGCGCAAACAATTGTCGCGACATTCGAAGTTTTAACACTAATTTTTATCTTGAATCTGCGCATGAAAAATATGTTCGACATAACATTTTTTGTAGCCCTGGTTTACATGCTGGCCTCAGCAGTACTAACTGCAGCATTTACCTATTTTGCTATAAAATTGTTGCCACTTCGCTTGAGCGATGTCGGATTCTTCTCGCTAACTCCAAAATTTGCCCTCATAGTTATGCTGAGCTTAGGCTTTTACATATTTGTCAGTCGACTATTTAATTTGGCAGAAGCAAAAGCTGTTACCGACAAGATCAGCTCAATTGTCTTTAAACCAGTTAAGATACAATAATGAAGCAAGAAAATATTCGTAATTTTTGTATTATTGCTCATATTGATCATGGCAAATCTACGTTGGCCGACAGGTTGTTGGAAGTTACAGGCACTGTAGAAAAGCGCGAAATGAAATCTCAGCTTTTAGACCAAATGGATTTGGAACGCGAAAAAGGAATCACGATAAAGCTCCAGCCAGTTCGCATGAATTACAAAGATTATCAGCTGAATTTAATTGATACACCTGGCCATGTCGATTTTTCTTATGAGGTTTCGCGTAGCCTAGCTGCCTGTG
>JBGTET010000077.1:0-4219 GCA_041747695.1 Saccharimonadales bacterium (SeqCode) | reverse complement strand
TAGATTTTCCTGCACCATTGCGGCCGTGAACTCGTAATCGTTCACCATCATGGACGCTAAAGCTAATATCGCTAAATAGTGGCGCACCATCATAGCCCAAGCTAACTTTGTCGGCTTTAACAAGTAAGCGAGTACCGGTTTCATCTGTTTTTTCACGCATCGACAGTTTAATGTTCTTGGTTTTGTGCTTGGCGTAAGATGAAGTAACTTTATCACTCAAATTATTGGCAGATTCTTGGTCGATCCAGAAAGAAGGCTTAACAGTCTCTTTTAGCTCTTTAATCTTGCTTTGCGCATTAATCTGCTGGGCTTTAAATCTGCGAATCGTACCAGGATTTCTAGCACGTTCTTTTAAGCGCCGAAAACGCACAACATCATCTTCCAAATTAGCTATTTGCCTCTGGGACAGTTCGTATTCATTGACTTGGCTTGTTACTTGGTTGGTGTTATTGCGCAAGTAAGCGTCATAGTTACCCTTAAAGCTATAAGATTGCTGGTTACGGATCTCGATTATCCTATCAACCATACTCAGGACATCTCTATCATGTGTAATCACCAGAACAGACTCTTCTGTAGCCCGCAGCCACTTGGTAAAGGCTTCTTTGGCAACATAGTCCATATGGTTAGTTGGCTCGTCAATCAGGGCTATGTGGCCCCTACTGCGCTGAACTTTAATTAATTCAACCATGCGCTTCTGGCCGCCGCTTAGTGAACCGACAGTTTTGTGCATTTTATCGGCATCAATCTGGTAACTCTCGAAGGCCTGTTTGATTTCATCCTCAATCTGGTAATAACCAAGCTCGCCAAAGCGCTCCAAGGCGTCAGAAAATACTTGCTGTTTCTTCATGTCAGAGCCCATAGTCTCGGGGTAAGTGTCGATAATACGGGTTAGCTTTGCGTATTCTGGCAAATCGCCCTGGATATACTCAAGTGCAGTCTTGTCTTCGTGGCCGTGATGCTCCTGTCGGCTACTGACAACGACTGTCCCGCTTTTAATTGTCACGCCGCCATCAGCATCGGTATCCTCACTAGTAATCAGATTGAACAGAGTAGACTTGCCAGTTCCGTTACGGCCAATCAAACCAACTTTTTCGCCTTCTTGAATTTCGAATTTAAGGTCTTTGTATAAGACTTTATCTCCAAACGACTTTTCGGCTATATCAACAGATAACAACATGACAGCGTATTATAACTCTAAAGCCTAAGTTGCCACTAGTGCCCCTGCAGATACCTCGAGGTGTGATTCTGGCTCTACAGCACGATTAAAGGCAAGATCAACAATTCGCAACAACATCTCTTCATAGTCTATACCCTCATTTATTAAGCAGGCTTTCTGGAAATTGCCCGAACCATCTATGAGGCTGGGAATTAAGTTCGCCTCTAAAAAGTAGGGTTGGCCGTCTTTACCCAGTCGTATATCTACTCGACCATAGTCCCGTGCGCCCAAGGCGATAAAGGCATGTTTGGCCAATTCTATAATTGAATTCTTAAGCTTGCCAGCTGGCACAGAAGTAACAGGCGTTTCTACATCAGATTTCTTCATTGCTTTGCCGATTATCTTGTCCCCGTTAGAATTACTAATTGGCAAGAGTTCTGTTGGCATGCCTAAAAGTTGACCATCAGGGGTACGCAGAAGGGCTACAGTAAATTCACGTCCTATTAAATACTCCTCGGCCAGTGAATCAGACCTATGATTAACAGAAATAGCTGAAACTTTTGCTTTGAACTCATCAAAGTTGCGAACTACTGAATCATCGCCAATGCCTTGACCAGCACCGAAACGTGGAGGCTTGATAAACAGCGGAAAATCAAGAGGCAACTGAGTGGCGTCCGTATACTGCCCCTCTTGTGCGATGAAATATTTGGCTGTGTTTAATCCCGCTGACGCAACAACAGCTTTAGAAAGCACCTTATCTTGCTCAAGCATATGAGCTTGCGAGTTTGACCCAATTGTCGGTATACCGGCTTGCTCTAGGTAGTCAGCGACCAAAATATACTCTTTGCGATTTTTGTTAGCTGTAAGCTTTGGCACTTTCTTCGTACCCAAAAACACTAGATCTGGCTTGCGCATTGCCAGTTGCATAAGTTCATAATCATCCGCTATTAAAACCACATCAACATGTTCGTAATACTTACTTAAAGCCTTTTCTGTCATTAAGTAAGATATTTTAGACATCGAACTCAAGCCCTTGCCAGAGGTTGTAACAATTTCGATTCGTTTGTTGATTTTCTTCATGATAAGTCTCAAAAATTAAATGGAGCCCGTTTGACCGAACTCCATTTAACTAAATCTATTAAATTTAAGGTGTTACTTAGTAACGGTTTCCACCGCCACCGCCTCGAGGTCGTTCCTCTTGAGGTCGTGCTTCGTTAACTGTAAGAGATCGTCCACCGAAGTCTTTACCGTTAAGTTCTTTGATAGCAGTTTGTCCAGCAGCATCATCAGCTAGCTCAACAAAGCCGAAGCCTTTTGATTGACCGGTGTCTCGGTCCTTGATGATGATAGCGCTAGTAACTTCGCCGTGTTCTGCGAATAGCTCTTCTAGTTCTTTTTCGGTTACGCTGTAGGGTAGTCCGCCTACGTATAGTTTAATTGCCATTGTTATTTCTTCCTTCGTTTAATTTATTTAGCTCGAGTTTAAAATGCACTAACCGAAAGATAAAACATCAACGGAGAGGTTCTTATTAACCACTTGCTAAGACGTACTATAGCACAGAAGGGGAGTTTTGACAAAAGCAGTTTCTTTTACGAAGTCCAGGATGTAAGGTAAGTGTATGGCAATCAAACCAGTCTGCGACAAATGCGACCAAGAACTAACCGAGTTTGGAGCAATCCTGTTCAGTCCACCAAATGAAGACAGTGAAGTCAAAAAATTTCATATCTGCAAGTCTTGCTACTTAGAAATTACTAAAGGATTCTAACTATTCGACAATAACAGTTCCGACAATCTCAAGTGGGTTAAGTTCGTCGTGATACGTATATGTACCAGCTTCGTCAAAAACATAAGAGAACGAGTCTCCAGGTTCTAATGGAATATCGTCATTAAGTTCTGGCAAAGCGTCATCGGTAGGGTGGGGGTCTGATGCTATCTGATGGTTCTTTTTACCGTCGTTAGTCCAGGTCACCCCTTGGCCAACCTTAATCTTAACTGTCGCTGGTTCGAACGCCTTGTCATTGACAGAAACTAGTGCTGACTCGGCCGCTACTTCAGTAGTATCATCTGCATTGTCATTATCTGTATCAACTTTTCTTATACCTCCCCAAACACCTGCAGCAACAACTAGCAGTGCAAGCAAAATTAGTCCTAGGCGCAGGCGCGAAAACCTCATCTTTGGCTGATCATTTAGTGATGGTTGTTGGGGTTGTTCGGGTTCCAAAATAATCTCCTTAGTTGCCTATCATAGTTACATTACCTGGAATCGTAGTACCCGCAATTATTGTGTACGATATTGTTTGCGCCTTAAAGCCAGGCCTGCTGAATGTCACGTCGTAAGTAGTGGCTGGGATATTAGTTATCAGATATGCACCGCTCTTGTTCGTTTTGGTAGATACTAGCTTGCCAGCTACATATAGACGAACTGTTACGCCATTCATGACAACGTTATCTTGTTTGCGAACATAGCCAAAAATATTACCTGTAGTAGCAGTTGTGAAAGTTTGAACAGTTGCAGAACTCGATTTGTCACTGACATTTCCTGCTGCATCTTTTGCGACAACATAATACGTGTACGAAGTATTTGTGCTAAGTCCAGTGTCAGCGAGGTTCAGCGATGTGACACTTGCAATCTTAGCAGGGGAGCCATTACCTTGCGATCTATAGACATCATAAGCCGCGACTCCAGCTACATCTGTTGATGCTGCCCAAAACAGATTTATCTGTGATGCACTCAGAGCAATTCCGCTTACTCCAGTTGGTGCTGTTGGCTTGCTTGTATCGGGTGCCTGTGGAGTTGTCACATTCGCAGCCGAACTAAAAGCCGAAGCATTGCCAGCGGCATCAACAGCTGAAACTTTATAGGCATACTGTGTCTGAGGAGCCAAGCTAGAATCTGTATAGCTTCGAGCAGCAGATGAAGAAACTTGAGCAACAGTTACGCCGTTACGAGAAATCCAGTAGCTTGTGACTCCAACGCTATCTGTCGAGGCGTTCCAGGTTACTGTAGCAGTTTTATAGTCACTCGCTGTTGCAGTCACTCCGCCAGGAACTGTTGGAGCCTG
>JBGTET010000076.1:0-7506 GCA_041747695.1 Saccharimonadales bacterium (SeqCode) | reverse complement strand
AATCAACGTCCACTTAATCACTTTGTCGCTTGGCGCTTGTTTATGAACTTCGTCGGCAAAATGTGAAGTCGCAAATCTATCCGCATCTGCATCACCTCATATTGACAATCTCGACAAAAAAGAGTATTAAATGGAATAAGTTTATCGAAATAAGTAGAAAGAATACAATGCCAGAAGCATCAACAGATCAAACCGAACAAATCTTCAAATCACCAGAAGATGCAGCGCGTGCTTTATATGCCGCGATCGACTTCTATCGAGCAGAGCCAACTGATGACAACGCACGTGCAGTACTCGAACTTAAGGATCAAGCTGCAGATAAATTTGGCTTCGACGACCTCATGGTTGCCACGGCCTATTTAGACAAAGAGCTTGGCTTTCACAACCCAGATGCTGAGAATGATAACCCATACGAAGCAGTCTTGGCTCAGTTAGAAGCCGAATCTGCTGGAGGTACTTTCGACGACGATACAGAAAGATGGGATCACCAAGCATACGACCCAGATGCAATGAGTGGTGCTGATGGCGAAGACGAACAAAGAGACCTAAAGTAATTCAAAAGGGCCTCAGCGCTCGTGGCCGTAACATTTCTGCCACAGCTTGCGCTAAGACCCTGTCCAGAGAGGTCGGGAAGACGCTTGCCTTCCCCCTCTTTGTTCCCTCTCTGGAATCCACCGCCTCAGTCGAGATCGCATCGCGACCTGTCCTTGAAGGCGTACTTCCCGCAGAAGCACAACACCACGACCGTCGGGACCTCTAGGTCCGGCAGCGTGCATTCGTACACCTGGAAGTCACTACTTCTGCCGCAGAGCCCGCACGCAAAGGGCTGCTGGGAGAAGCCCTGGAGGATTTCTCCCGCGTGGTCCCGCGGCTTCGGGTTGTGCTTTCCTCTCGCTGGGCCCATGGTCAGCTCGCCTTCTTCTGGACGCGCTGGCTCGGGAACGGACCGCGCGGACCAAACACCTTCGCGACGACGAACCGTCCGCCATTACCGCAGTAGGTGCAAGTAGATCCCCCGACATAGATGGATCCCCTGTCCCTGAAGGTCTGGTCGTAGGGCGCGTTGTGCATCTCCCCAGAACAGCGCATGATCTTGAGCACCTTAAGTCGGTGCTTGGCCAACCAGATCTTCAGGCTCACCCACGGGCCCACCTTGTACGTGACACCAAAGATCTCTACCTCAGCCATCTCACTACCTCACTCTCTGCTCGGTACGGATAGTCAAAATATATAATGGTTAAACCCGTTAGTCAACGCTACTACTCTCGACAATTCTTGCTTCTCATGGTATTATAATCAAACTTTCATGGACTTTTCTGTGAGGGTGTTATTTGACAAGCAGACAGGTACAAGATGAGAAGTGGCAGCGCCTATGGTGCTTTCGCTCCTCATCTTGTGTGTTCAAAAACATACACTAGCTGTGTGCTAGGGCCCCTGCGCCATGAGGAGATTGGAACCCAAAATGGGAACCCACGATGATGGCGCCACGAGCGCCGATGACGGGACCACCGAGGCTCCCACCGAAGAGGTCGCCGAGGAGCTGGAGCTCACCGACGATGACATCGCGGCAATCGCGCCGTTCATCAGCTCCCTCGTGGACGAGACCGTGCCGGTCGCCATCACCCTCGAGCTCATGGACTTCGAGAACATCCCATACGAGGAGGCTCGCAAGCTGATCAGCGACATGGCGGATGACGTCACCTCGGCATGCAACGTCCACCAGGACGGTGTGGTCAACAACCCGAGCGGAGTCCTCGAGGCGGGAACATCCTTCTTCGTCTTGGTGGAGTTCGCCAAGGACATGAAGAAGGCGGACATCTTCCCCGACGGGTTCGTGCCGACCACGGAGCTCGCCGAGAAGATCGTCGCTGTGCACTTCCGCAAGATCGCGGCGCGAGCCCTTCCCACCAGCTGAGCCCTCGGCCAGCTGATCCCTCAGCCAGCCGATCGGCGCACTGCGAGTGGCAGAGCAGAGAGTGTTTGGGAAACCAAGCGTAGGCTCTCTTGCCTATTCTTTGTTTTTTGAACGCTGTCTGCTCGGTCACTCGCTTCATGAATGTGTGTTCATGCTGATGAGCTCAAAAGAGCGAAAGCGATATTAACTTATACTTTTAGTTTAGCTAACAATTCGTCTGCACTTACTAGTGTCGTTTCTTCTGAATTGCGAGCTTTTAACTCAACTTTCCCTTCGGAAACTGTCTTTTTACTTACGACTACACGATATGGTAGGCCAATTAGGTCAGCATCGTTTAATTTCTCTCCCGGGTGAGCTTCTAGGTCGTCGTAGAGTACAGAAATACCAGCTGCTTCTAGTTTGTCGTACAGATTATTAGCTGCTTCTGTAACTTCTGCATCTTCGCCAAGTGCGGCTAAGTAAACTTTGTATGGAGCGATGTTTTCTGGCCAGACAATCCCCTTTTCGTCAGAAAATGCTTCGACAATTACGCCCATAAGCCGGGTTACGCCAATACCATACGATCCCAAAATGACTGGTTTTTGTGAGCCGTCTTTGTCATCAAAATATAATCCAAGTTGTTCGCTCTTGGTGCTACCAAAACTGAAAATATTGCCTACTTCGGCGGCTTTTTTCTCTACCAAATCGGTTTTGTTGAGTCCTAATTGTGCAATAACTTCGTCTGTAAAGACTTCTTTATTTATGGCGATATTTTTAGCTTCGTCAACGTAAATAATGTCTTCGCCAGCATCACAAATTGTCTGAAATTCATGCGAAAATTGTGTAAAAGCTCCGCCCGATGCAAATGTTGGATAAGTAATGTGATCTAACCCGACACGCTCAAAAATTTTGTGATAACATGTCATGACTTTTTGATAATATTTATTGTGATCTTTCTCTGTTAACGAGTATGAGTACAAATCTTTCATAACAAACTCACGACAACGCATTATTCCACTCTTGGCCCGAGTTTCGTTGCGCATTTTGGTCTGGAATTGATAAACATACGATGGCAAATCGCGATAACTCGACACATGGTTCTTCATCATATTGGTGATTGGTTCTTCGTGCGACCAAGCTAACCCAACATCGGCTCCATTTTTGAGTTTAGTCTTAAACCAAATATCAACTAGCTCATCATCCCAGCGATCGGTCGAAAGCCACAGCTCTTGAGCCTGCAAACCTGTCATGATCAGCTCTTGCCCACCAATAGCATTCATCTCTTCGCGGACAATTTGCTTAATATTTTCGACAACTTTTAGGCCAAGTGGCAGATAGGCATACACGCCAGCCATTTCTTTATGAATAAATCCGGCCTTAATTAATAACTGAGCGTTTTTAGCGGTCTCGTCAGCAGGTGCATCTTTACGAGTTTTGGACATTAATTGTGTGCGTTTCAAATTTTGTTCCCTTTTCTTCTATAATTCTAACCTACTACAAAAACAAAATAGAAGGCGATAAAGTTTTTTATTCCATGCAGTAGTATAGCAGGCCAAAGGCTCCCCGTCTTCTCGAGTAGCCAACAAGCCGTGATGCCTAGCGCAAAGGTGTCCATGGCCACGTTAAACTGACCGTGGGCTACGCCAAATAGCCCGGCCGAGACAACGGCTGCGATAATCCAGTGGAAGCTCCGGCGTACGCCTTGAAATGTGTAACCTCTAAACAAGATCTCTTCGCTGATTGGCGCGATAACTACCAATGCTACAAATGCTAAGGCTAGTTGTACGCCACGCGCAGCCGTATCGAAACCGATGTTTTGCTCTTGGTCGAGATCTACACCCGGAAAAAAGTTATCTACCAGTACATACAGCACAGCCGATATGCCTATGTAGGCCAAAATACCTGGCAGAACCCAAAATAACTGTTCTAAAGTTGCCCTTTTTAACTTGAGCGCAGTCCATGAATCATACTTTTTGGTCGCCAAATAGACCAAACCTACGCCAATTGTGCCCAACAGTACACTACCGACAAAACTTACAAGCACAGGGTTTTGGTCGTAATACGTCTTAACACTTAAATCTTGCGCGCTCGCCATGATCGAAATAACAATATAGGCCGCGGTCTGGGCAATCATAAAGATGACAAGCCCTAACAATATCCCCGAGACTGGCCCCCACAACTTTGGCTTAGTTGGCACAGCTACATCGTCGGGCTTTTGGTCCATTTAGAAGAACCGATCGATATCCACAAAGGTTATTAAGACAATCAACATCAGTAGCACGGCAAAACCTGTACCATGGATTCGTTGCTCGGTTTGTTCAGTCAAAGGCTTCTTCATGGCTCTGAACAACAGAGTTACGGCTAGCCGACCACCATCAAGCGCCGGAATTGGCAGAGCGTTCATGATTGCCAGTGTTAACGAGATCAAACCGATTAGCGCAAAGACATAATTAAAGCCAAAGTCAGCGGCGTTTTGCAAAATCACGACGACGCCGACTGGTCCCGAGACGCTTTCGGATGCCTCTTTGAATTCTGTTGTAACTAGGTCGACCAGTAAATTGCCCAATCCTTTGAGAGTTTCCCAACCGAATTGTAGAGTCGTGACGACTCCAACCAGTGGCGCAGAGAATGTGTACTTTGTAAGTTCTAGGTCTGCCGGGCTTACTCCAAAGTAGGCTTCGCCGCTATCTTTTGGATTAATTTGAGCCCTAACAGTTCTGTCTGGACCCTCTCCATCACGTAGCGTGACTGCGACGAGCTTTCCGGCCGCAGCTTCGGTTAGCTCAAACAATTGTTCGGAATCATCAACAGTCGAACCATTGAACCTAACTATGACATCCCCCTCTTTAACTCCAGCTTCTTCGGCCGGCGAATTCGGCGCCATGTAGCCTACCCTAACTTCGTTGCGAGTCACTACAGCATCGTTAGTCTGCGGCTGATACTGATTAGGAATTAGTGATGGCATGCCTATAAATGCCAGTGTTATAAAAATTGCGAAGGCTGCAAGTAGGTTCATGCCTACGCCAGCCAGCATAATTTTGACCTTGGCACGCAAGCTAGCCGCACCAAAGCTGCCCTTACGTCTATCGGCGTCAGATTCTCCCTTTAAGCGCACAAAACCACCTAGCGGCAACCAGTTCCACGAGTACTCTGTCTTCCAAAAGCCCTTGCCCATCACCTTGCTGGCAAATCGAGGCGGAAAGCCAATGCCAAACTCTTCTACCTCTACGCCATTGCGCTTAGCGGCGATAAAATGCCCAAATTCGTGGACGATAACTAGTAGTACAAAAAATACTAAGGCTAAAACGAACAGCATCTACCCTCCCTTATGATTAGTTACCAAATCTTCTCTGCCGATTATTATAGTCCTGAATTGCCTGTTTAAGGTCATCATTTGAAAAATCTGGCCAATATGTATCTAGAAACAGCATCTCTGCGTATGACATTCGCCACAGCATAAAGTTCGATAACCGTTGCTCACCAGATGTTCGGATCATTAGGTCAATATCTGGCACCTCTGGCCCGTACAGGTTGGCAGTTATTGCCTCTTCGGTTACTTCGCCATCAATTTTGTTAACAGCATCAACGATTTCTTGGTGGCCACCATAGTTAAAACAAAGACTAAGTGTACCGCCAGTGTTATTTTTGGTTCGCTCCTCTGACTTTTCAATCAGCTCTTGGATCTTTTTTGACAGTCTTTCACGCGTTCCCAGCCATTTGAGCTTAATATTCTTGGAGTGAATCTCGTCCAAATCGCGAGTAGCCATTCTCATGGCTAGGTTCATTAAGAACTTAACTTCCTTTTCGGAGCGTTTCCAGTTTTCTGTTGAGAAAGCATATATAGTCATAAACGGAATCTTTAACTCAGCAAATGCATAATCCATTACCGACTTTACGGTTTCATATCCTTGTTGATGCCCTTTAAATGCAGGAAGATTTTTTTCTGTGGCCCAACGCCGGTTACCGTCGATTATTATTCCGATGTGTTGTAGGCCTGGTGTGCTCAAGTTATTCCTTTTTATTCTAAACCCGCATTATCTCATCTTCTTTAACCTTTTTGGCGACTTCAAGTTTCATTTTGTAGTCTTCCATCAGGGCTGACATTTGTTTTTCGATGCGGTTAACGTCGTCCTCGCCGAGGTCTCCATCGTTCTTTTGGGTCTTGGCTGTATTTAGAACTTCGTGCCGAACATTTCGCATAGCAATATTAGCATCTTCTACCTTTTCGTATAGCTGTTTTACGACTTCTTTTCGGCGCTCTTCTGTCATGGCCGGAATTGGCAAGCGGATAACTCGCCCATCGTCAGCAGGATTCAGGCCAAGCGATATATCGTCGCGAATAGAGGCCGAAATTTTCTCGATAGTACTTGGGTCAAATGGCTGAACTTGGATTAACTGAGCGTCCACGACTTTTACAGATGCCACATGGTTAAGTGGAGTCATTTGTCCATAGATTTCTACGTGCACACTGTCCAACATCGTAGCGTTGGCGCGGCCAGTCCGTAGTTTTTTGGCTTCTTCGTGGAAGTGCTCTAAAACATCGTTTAGTTTTTTCTCAGCTTCGGTTATATCTGTAGCCATAGCGTCCCCTATCTCCTAGATTATTTAGTTCGAGCCTAGTTCAATGCGGGCAAATTGACGAATAACAATGTTTTCGCCAACTTTTGCGACCATAGTCTTAAGATATTCTTCGACGGTTTGGTCAGGATCCTTGATGTAAGGCTGGTTGAGCAAGCAGACTTCTGACTGCCATTTGCTTAGTTTACCACTAGATATCTTTTCGATCATCTCGGCTGGTTTTTTGTCGTTAGCTAGCTCTTGCTTTATAAGATCGAGTTCTTTGGCTTGCGCAGCTTCGTCGATAGTATCAACAGATACGTACGTAGGGTTTGATGCCGCAATGTGCATGGCAATATCGTGGACAAAATTCTTGAAGTCGTCGGTTCTGGCGACAAAGTCAGTCTCGCAGTTAACTTCTAGTACCACGCCGATGCGTTCGCTGTGCACGTAAGCATCAACAATCCCGGCTCGAGCTTCGCGCTCAGCTTTTTTGTCAGCCTTGGCCATGCCTTTAACTCGCATGCTTTCTAGAGCTTTATCGAAGTCGCCGTTAGAGTCTTCTAGAGCTTTTTTGGCATCTGTTAAACCAACGCCTGTTAATGATTTAAGTCGCTTGATTGTGTCTATGTCTATTGCCATTATTTCTTCTCCACGCTTTTCTTTGTTGTAGCTTTCTTTGGTGCTGGTTTTTTAGCTTCAGCTTTCTTTTCTACTGGCTTATCTTCTACTTTTTCAGTCTTAGTTTCGGTCTTTTCTTCAGTTTTCTCAACCTTTGTCTCAACTTTCGGGGCCTTAACTTTGCCCTTACCTTCGTTGATGGCATTAACAATGTAGCTAGTGATCAAATCGAGTGATTTAATAGCGTCGTCGTTAGCCGCAATCGGAAAATCGATGCCAGTTGGGTCAACGTTTGTGTCACAAATTCCGATTACAGGCACACCCAAACGTCGAGCTTCTTTAACTGCAAGATGGTCGGTCTGGACATCTGTTACAAAGACCACACCTGGAGTCCCACGCATGTCTTTAACGCCACCAAAAATGCTGTTTAGCTG
>JBGTET010000075.1:0-9611 GCA_041747695.1 Saccharimonadales bacterium (SeqCode) | reverse complement strand
AGTAATTGTGTCAGAGACAGTACCCTTTTTGTATCCCCATTCTTTGAGTGCATAAATGCCTCGCCCAATCAGTACAAACCGCTTATCTTTGATAAGTTCGTTGTGGATAGCTTGGGTTGTAACATCCTTACGCTTAAAGTCGCTATCTTTGATAGATTCAGCAATTTCGGTAAAGTGCATTGGCTTTTCTGTAGACTGCAGAACAACGTAGATTTTGTCGCGGATATTCTTAGGGTTAACGGTTGGCCATTTGTTTAGTCCCCATACTCCTGCAAGCGTGGCTAGCTTCTTAGACAGAGTAGCTAGTGCGTTGGCGTGATCTGGGTGGCCGTAATCTGTTTTCTTGTAAAGTTCATCAATAGTTAGTGGCTGGCCGTGCTCTTTTATAATAGCTACAACAGAATCAATCTGATCCTTAAAGCTTGGTTTTTCAAAGTGTTCAGCGATGCCAATTCCGTGATGGTAGTTATCATTTTCGTCAACAACCGCAATTGTTGGAGCAAGCACGCTTAAGAAAGATACGTGAGCAACGGTTTTGTCATCTGTATCGGCAAGTTTTTCGGCAACTGTCCGGACTCGAGCAGCTCGACCCATTTCGTGCAATGTCCGAGTAAATTCTCGTTCAACATCAGCAATATGAGGTAGATCACCCTTCTCGGCCTGAGCTCGTAAACGGGTAAGGATAGCTTTTTCTAGCTGACGCACGCGTTCTCTGGTAATTCCAAGTCGCTCCCCTATCTGTTCAAGGGTTTCACGTCGGTCGTACAAACCAAATCGACGAGAGATAATCTCGCGTTCTCGTTCGCGTTCGATTGTACCTAGTATGTCTTTAGCAGCTTTTTTTAAGTCGATGCTAGTTGCTGTGTTTGGCATATTATTCCTTATCCTTATAAATTTTTCTGATATAAAATTTTGATGACCACCACGTCAATTTGTGGTGTTTGACTTGTATTTTATAACATAATTTTCTACTTGTCAAACACCTGCTTGAATACCCCTATTATATCACCAGTTGGACTATAAAAGAAATCTATAGTCTTATCTTATCCACAAGTCTATTTCTTTTTCTTAAAACCAGGCTTTTTCTTGCGAGTTTTAGCTGTTTCAATCAGTTCTTTAGCGAGTTTTTCGTCGACTTCTTCGGGTTCTGTGCCCTTGGGAATTCGGGCATTGACCTTGCCGTTTGTTATGTATGGTCCATAGCGTCCGCGTAATACTTTTATGTCGCCCCATTCGTTAATTGGTGCGGTTTTTTTACCTTGCTCGATAATAATTTGTCTGGCTGTAGCTTCATCGATTGTCAGTGGATCTTCATCACCTATTGATACGAATTTGCTAGCAACTTTAACATATGGGCCATATGGACCAATATTACTAATAATTTCTTGTCCGTCCTCTGTTTTGCCGACGGTTCTAGGTAAAGCTTCCATTACTAAGGCGGCTTCTAAGCTGACTGATTCGATCTTTTCGCCCTTTGGCATTGGCAGAAATTTAGGTTTTTCTTCATCTGTCCCATCGCCGATCTGTATCATTGGTCCAAATCGTCCAAAACGAGCATAAACTGGCTCGCCTGTCTTGGGGTGATCACCGATTTTGCGGCGACTGCCGGTTTCGCTGGCGTCGATGTCTTGAGCCTTCTCGACTAAGGGATGGAAACCGCCATAAAACACCTTGAGCATGTCTTGCCATTTCTTGTCGCCGTCGGCGATATCGTCGAATTCTTCTTCGACTTTGGCGGTAAACTGATAATCCAAAACTGAGGCGAAGTGTTTAACTAAGAAATCACAGACTAAGCGGCCGATTTCTGTTGGCATAAGTTTGCCTTTTGTCGAACCAGTATTTTCTGATATTACCTCTGTTGAGACCTTGCCGTTTATTAGGCTGACAACGGTTACGTTTCGTGGCTCACCCTCGGCTTCGCCTTTTTCTACATAATCGCGCTGAATCGTCGAAATCGTTGGTGCGTAGGTTGATGGTCGGCCGATGCCAAGTTCTTCAAGTTTCTTAACCAAAGATGCTTCGGTATAGCGAGCTGGTGGTTTCTCAAAGTTTTGTTTGGCTTCGGCTGAGACTAGTTTTAGTTCCTCGCCCTCTGTTAATTCTGGCAAAATCTGGGCAGAAACAGATTTGCTGCCGACTAGTTTTAGATAACCGTCAAAGATAATCTGCTCGCCTTTGGCGATAAGCTTTTCGTCACGGACAGAAACATTAATTTCTGCGGTTGTGCGCTTGAGTTGGGCAGGTGCCATCTGCGAAGCCACTGTTCTCTGCCAGATAAGTTGATAAAGTCGGTTTTGTGTCTCATCGCCGGCAGTTTGCTTCTCGAATCTGGTTGGGCGGATAGCTTCGTGAGCTTCTTGCGCGCCCCGGCTTTTGGTCTTGTATCGGCGTTGTTCGTAATAGTTAGCACCAAAATTGCTCGTGACCGCTGTTTTAATTGCAGAATGCGCTAGGTCAGACAAGTTCACCGAATCGGTACGCATATAGGTGATGTGCCCGGCTTCGTACAGCTTTTGGGCGACTGTCATGGTCCGTCTAACAGAGTAACCAAGCTTAGACGAGGCTTCTTGCTGTAGTGTTGATGTCGTAAATGGTGCGCTTGGATTTCGGCTAGCTGGCTTGGTCGTAACAGAGGTTACACTAAGCTTTGCGCCAATAAGATCGTTCAAGAATTTCTCAGCTTCGGCCTGTGTTTTTAGTTTATTAGCAAGTTCAGCAGTAAATTCCTTGCCATCGGCCGTAACAACTACCGATACTTTGTAGGCGCTCGAGCCCTCAAAAGCCTCAATTTCGCGTTCTTTCTCTACGATTATACGGACGGCAACAGATTGAACTCGCCCGGCACTAAGTCCTTTACGGACCTTGCGCCACAAGACTGGTGACAACTCGTAACCAACTAAGCGGTCTAGGATCCGGCGAGCTTGCTGGGCATTAACTAGGTTTTCGTCGACATCGCGAGGGTTATCCACCGCTTTGGTGATCGCCTCTTTAGTAATTTCGTGGAAGACAATTCGCTTGGTTTGGGCGGGTTTAAGATCAAGTGCTTGCGCTAAATGCCAAGCAATCGCCTCCCCTTCGCGGTCTTCATCAGATGCCAGCCAGACCATATCAGCATCTTTGGCAGCTTTCTTGAGGCCGTTCACGACCTTAGCTTTGTCTCGAGGAATTATGTATTTAGGCTCAAAATTATTTTCGGTATCGACCGACATGCCACTTTTTGGCAAATCACGGATGTGGCCGAAGCTAGACTCTACCTGAAAATCCTTACCAAGAAACTTTGCTATGGTTTTAGCTTTGGCTGGGGACTCGACTATTACAAGATTTTTTGGCATATGTATCGCTATGTTAAAGGTTCTAGTTAAAAACGCAAGTTATTTATGCTAATCCTCTTCTATATATATGGCCAGACTCAATTCTGATGATACTGTCTAATTCCATTCCGGTTAATAACGAGTTAAATGTTTTGGCATCAAAGCCAGAAAGTTCCTGAACATGGTTGATTTCGTTAATCCCTCCATCGAGGATTTTGACGATTTGCCCCTGTTCTTCGTCATAAAATAAGGCTTGCTGCTTTGGTTCCAGTCCGAGCGTTTCGATGATATTTTGAGCCGATAACAGAGGTGTTGCACCTTGAGCAATTAGTTGATTGGTGCCGTAACTCATGACGTCACCAATTCTTCCTGGCACAGCCAAGATTGTTTTGCCCATCTCTAGACCAAATCTGACAGTAATCATGGTGCCGCTGCGTTTGGCGGCCTCGATGACCACGATTGCATCACAGATTGCGGCCAATAACTGGTTCCGCTCATGAAAGTTCGAAGGATATGGTCGGCTCTGGTCTCTGTGTAAGGTGACTAGTGCTCCCCCACTTTTTACAATGTCGCTGGCCAAATTTTGATGCACCGGCGGATAGATATGCTCAATATCAGATGGCAAGACTGCAGTGGTCGGCAAATTACAGATTAAAGCTTGCCGATGCGCTAGAGAATCTATGCCAATTGCTAAACCACTTATAACATTTATTTTGTAACCTCGTAGACCCTCTGTCAAAAGCTTGGTCATATGGATTCCGTAAGGTGTTGGACGTCTTGTGCCGACAATCCCGACAGTTTTAAATTCCGGTTCAGGTAGTTTGCCAGAGTAATAAATATCAGAGGTAATGTCTCTTTCGTTCAATCGTTTTTGATAAAGATCGGTATCATGTTCTAGAATCTTGACATTCATGGGATTTCTTTACAAAAGTGTTGACTTATACTCCAAATAATGTTAGTATTATCCATCGTGAACATCTGTGAGGTGTTCAATGTACCTTATACCCCTAACTTTTTTGTTAGATTGTTTGCAACTGAGTTGATAAAGTAACTACCCTCCACTTTATCAGCACCAAACTTAACGTTTGATTAAAAAGGTTGCAAACAAACTAACCCCTTTAACTTCAGCTTAGGCTCGCTTTCGAGCGAACCTAAAGGCCTTTTTGTGGGCCAGCCAGTCTTCCCAGATGGACTTTTGTCCGGCGACGTCACTATTTGCGACAGACGCTTGGCTGTGGTGGGTTGAAGGGTGTAATGAACCTCTAACGGTGCCCACCCCCGGTAGAGGTTCTTTTTGTTTGAACCCTTTTCAGAGCGCGCAGACGCGGGACTGCCGAGATGCAGAGCATCTCGCACTTCCCGCTCTTTGTCAAAAGCTCCGGTTCTCCTTCGCTGTATTCATATACAGCTCAGTCCGAGCCTCGCTTTTTCCTCGCTGTGCAACTCTGAAAAGTGCTCAAAGAACTTGATCAAAACAAACATAAGTGCTATAGTATACTTACAAGTCTCTCATCAGGAGGGACCGTACCAAGGAGGCCCAGATGGGACTCATCGAGGACTTCGCGTCCAACCACAGCCCTGCCTACTGGATCGTCGCCGGTGTGATCGGCGCCCTCCTCCTCTACTACTTCCTGTTCTACGACGAGGAGGAGCGGGATCCGCACTTCGTCGACACCTTCTACACGGTCCATGCTCGATTCGCAGTCAAGACGGTGTTGTCGTTCATCCTCGCAGTGTACTGGTGGCCGTTCTCCACGATCTGGTTCGTGTTCTTGGTCGTCATGTACATCATCGATCGCACGATGCACCGCTTCGGGTGGGCGCAGGAGAGCTACAGGGGCATCCTCTACGACAGGCGTCGTGCCCGCGCTCGCTGATCACGACAAGTACCGGAGGAGGCATCGACGATCTCCTCCGGCAAGGACCCTAAGTCTCGGTTAATTCCGAGGCAGAGAGGGTCCTTTTCAATTCCGCGCACGCATCCTATCCTTGATTATACTAAGCACAAATGTTATAATATATATACAAATCTCTCACCCAGAGGGGTTACGTACCACAGGGAGGCCCACATGGGCATCTTCGAGAGCATCATCGAGAGCATCGTGCCCAGCCACGGCACGCCCTACTGGATTGCCGCCGGCGTGTTCGGTGTCATCATGCTCATCATCGCCGTCTACTTCGACGAGATGAACTGGGAGCCGTGGTTCAGAAACGACTGCGAGACGGTCCCCTGTCGGCTCTTCATCAAGCTGGTGGCGGTGATCCTTCTCGCGATGTACTGGCCGCCGACCTTGTTCGCCTTGGTGCTCCTAGTGGTCGTGGTCATCTTGGAGAACAAGCTGCTCAAGTTCGGATGGGTGTCCCTGCACCGCAAGGGCATCTTCTACGATCGCGAACGTGAGCGGACCCGCGGCCGCTGAACGCGCGGCAAACCGGAGGAGGCATGGATGATCTCCTCCGGCAAGGACCCTAAGTCTCGGCTAACTCCGAGGCAGAGAGGGTCCTTTTCAATTCTATTTAAATTGACGATGATTTATCTTCGAAGCTATCTGCTAAAAAGTTATCAATTTCATCACTTGCAAGCTCAATAATTTCAGAAAGAACTTTAGATTCTTCTGCTGTAAAGTTGCTCAAAACAAAATCTGCGGCGTTTTCGCGGGTGCGATGTTCGTTTTGGACTGCAACACGGAGTCGGGCGAAATCGTCGCCTATGGAGCCTATGATTGAGTCTAGACCATTGTTGCCGCCGTGCCCGCCACCTACTCTAGTGCGGATGCTGCCAAAGTCGCGATCTATATCATCGGCAATTACTAAAATCTCATCTGTTTTGTAAAACTGTTTCAGGGCGGCTACAGCTCGCCCACTTTCGTTCATGAATGTAGTGGGCTTGGCTAAAACATAGCCATCGCCTTCGGCGATAAATGCTCCAAGTTTAGACTTTTCTTTCCAGGTTAAGCCCTGCTCTTCGGCAAACTGATCAACCACCATAAATCCGACGTTATGGCGTGTTTTGGCATATTTTTCGCCTGGGTTGCCCAGGCCGATAATCAATTTCATAACATAACTATACATTAGTGAATCACGATCTTGATGTAGAATTAGGTTAATGCGCTATCACAGAAACGTTTACATTTGGTATCTGACCACATTCTTTGGCTATGCGGCCTTCATTCTGCCGATTTGGGTCATCTTTAACACTGAGTATCTAGGCTTGAGCAACACAGAAGCCTTTATTCTAGGTGTTCTACCCTATGGTTTGAGTTCAATTTTCGAGATTCCTACCGGTGCTTGGGCAGACAAATACGGTCGAGCAAGGATTTATCAGCTGGGCACGATCTTATATTTACTATCAGTTGGGAGCTATGTTGTCTTATCGGGCTTCTTTCCTCTATTAATTTTTCAGATATTGGGTGGTTTGGGCCATGCGATGCAGTCAGGAGCTCCAGAGGCGCTGGTTCACGATTCACTTCCCGCCAAAGACAAAGACGAAGTTTATTCAAAATTACATGGTCGCAAAATAGCTATCCTTTTTACCGGAAGAGTCGCAACAGTATTGGTGAGTGGATACTTATACTCCATAGATCCAAAGCTACCATTTATCGCAGCAGTTGTTGCATATCTCATTGGCTTAGCAATAAGTTTGTTTTTTGTTGAAGTTAGGCTTGAATCACCGACAGAAAATTCCAGCTTTGCGCACATGAAGGAAACAATAAAAATAATGCGCAGCAAACCATTACTAGTCAGGCTTACTGCTCTAGTTGGGCTATACAGTCTTATTTCAGAGGCGTTGTTTTCTTTTTATCAGCCATACTTTAAATCTATTGAAGTTGACATCGGAGAGTTCGGCATTTTCTATGCAATAATTTCTGCTTTTTCCATAGTAGGCGCGCTGACAATTACGTATTTTGCTAAAAGATATAATGCGTTTCTAATCATGTTTGTTATGATGCTGGCGATTCTGTTCACACTGTCTCTGATGTTATTAGAGATACCACAGCTCATGTATCTGGTGATAATTCCTTCTTCAATCGCTTTTGGATTTCTGTATACGCTACAGAATACGATCACCCAGAAAATGGTGACTTCACAACATCAAGCTACTGCCCTATCAATTGCTTCGCTTGTCAGAACTGCAGGGCTTTTGGTCTCAGTTATTGTGGTTGGCGTGTTGTTGGATCTATTTGAGCCACACCAAGTTAATCAGTTACTGACTATTATTGGCGTGATTCTGTTACTTCCGTTTATCGCGAGTCTTCGGCAAAAGATCGTGGTTTGATTTTTCTTACTTTCTACTTGAGTCTCTTAGGGGTTCTATACTTAGGACTTTTGTCTGATTCGTCTTCTTTGTCGTCGCCAAAACTGAATTCTATTGGTGTGCCCGACAGATCAAAATAAGCTCTGAAAGTTCGTTCTAGATAGCGCTTGTATGACCAGTGAATCATGTTAGTGGCGTGGCCGAATAAACGGATGCGTGGCGGCTTGTGGCCGACCTGTACGGCGTATTTAAGCTTTGGATGAGCTGTACTGTATCCGGCAGGAAAATGCTTGGCTACGGCTTGCTCGAGCCAGTCGTTAAGTTCTGGTGTGGCGAACTCTCGGTTGGCCTGAGCCTCGCCTTCTAGCGCTAAGTCATAAAGTTTGGTCACGTTTTGGCCTGTTACCGCGCTAGTAAATATAAGAGGTGCCCAATTTACAAACTGGTATTCTAGCGAGATCTGCTTGGCCATTTGGTCGCGTGTCCAAGCGTCTTTGTCTTTGCTGTCCCATTTGGTCACGACCAAGATTAACGGCTTGCTGGCCTCTTTAACCATGCCGGCAATTTTCTGGTCGAGCTTGGTGTTGAATTCATTAACATCAATTAATACACAAACAACATCAGCCTCATTGATGGCGCTTACGCTGCGCATAACGCTAAATCTTTCTGGCCCTTCTTCGATCTTGCCAGATTTTCTGATGCCAGCCGTATCGAGCCACATGACCTTCTTGCCTTCGTACTTTACTGTTAATCGGTTTACATCGCGTGTTGTCCCCTGTTGTTCTGAGACTATTGCCTGCTGTTTGTTGCCCAGTGCGTTGAATAAGGCAGACTTACCAACATTCGGTCGGCCCAGTAAGGCAATTTTAAGATCGGCTTCGCTCGTGGCGTCTCGGGCTGGGGTGGTGTGTAAAATTTCGTCTAACAGATCGCCTAGACCTTGGTTGTGTATGGCCGAGGTTTGAACCATAGTTTTGATGCCGAGTCTTTGCCAGCGATCCAATGAATCTTTTTTCTTGAACTTATCGATTTTGTTTAATGCCAAAACTACAGGCTTCTTGCTTTTCAGCGCCATTTTGGCAGCCCGACGGTCTTCGTCAGTAATTTCTGTCATAGATTCGACAGTTACAATAATCATATCAGCGACAGCTGCAGCTTCCGCGATCTGTTGTTGAATTGATAATTCAAAATCATCCTCGGGCGATTTTAAGCCTGCCGTATCGATTAGCAGGAATCCCCTGCCATCAACCTCAACTTCGCCATAAACTGGATCTCTGGTTGTACCGGGCTGATCAGCTTCGATAGCTTGGCGGTGTCCGATTAAACGATTAAAAATGCTGGATTTTCCAACATTAGCACGGCCCACAATCGCAACTATCGGTAAACTACTCATATTATCCTAATTATACAATTTTATCCTTGTTTAAGCAATTTTAACTTCTTTAAATTCGCCGTTCGGTAAATCGCCAAGTGAGCAGTCTCCGATACTTGTCCGATGCAGCAAAATAACTTCATAACCTAGGCTCAAAAATGTCCGCCTAATCTGACGATTTCGACCTTCGTTCATTTGAACTGTTAACTTTTCGCCATTTACATCTTTCAAGATTAATTTACTGGCACCGTCATCAAGCAAAACTCCTTTTTCTATCTGTTCTGCGGCATCTTCCGTTAGAGGTTTATGAAGCACGACGGTATAGGTTTTAGATTTACCATGCGATGGGTGGAGCATTCTGTGCGCAAAATCGCCATCATCGGTTAAAAAGATTAAACCAGATGATTCTTTATCCAAACGCCCAACTAACTTTAGGCTTCGATAATTTGACGGCAACAGATCGTAAACTGTTTTCATGGCATTCTGGGCGTGACGCGAGCAGACATAACCAACTGGTTTGTTGAGCACTAGGTAGGTATATTCGGGAATACTCAAAACTTTGCCAGCTAGTTTGACGACATCGTCTTCACCAATCGGCTGGCCGATTCTGGCAGGCAGATCATTAACTGTAATTTGATCTTTGGCGATTAACTCATCAACCTTACGACGAGCC
>JBGTET010000074.1:0-4333 GCA_041747695.1 Saccharimonadales bacterium (SeqCode) | reverse complement strand
ATCAATTGAGCTTCGAAGACGAATTTGCCGAATATGACAATATCGCTAAGCAAATCGCCGAAGAGATTAAAAAGGGTACTAACCCAGACTCAATCGCGGTTATTGCCAGACAGCATGCACACCTAGAAAAGTTTGCCGAATATGCTACTGCCCACAAAGTTCCACTTAATTACGAGCGCAAAGACGACATCCTACAGTCGCCAGTGGTCAAAGAACTAATTCATTTTGCTCGAGTGATTGCCGCTATAGCCAAAGGCGATCGCAAAAATACCAATGCCTTAATGCCAGAACTTCTAAGTTTCCGTTTTTGGAACATAAAGCCTGTAGATTTGTGGCAATTAAACGCATCAGTTGATAACAAAAGTACAACATGGCTCGACGCCATGGTCCTGGACAAAAAATTTGAACCCATTGCCACCAACCTGCTGGCTATTGCTCAATCGGCCCAAAGTGATCCCCTGAACATTGTGCTTGACCAAATGATAGGGTCGCCCGACGGGCAGTTCTATAAACACTACTTTACTTACGATAGTAATCAAGTCGACAGTGAATATCTGCGACTGCTAGCTAGCCTCAAAACAATACGACAGAAAGTTTTACAGTACAGCGGCGACGACAGCTCGGTTGAGGATATGCTGGCCTACATAGATATGCAACAAAGAGCCAAGCTAAGATTAGTTAGCTCGAGTCCAGTCTCCCAAGCGGACCACTCAGTCAGCCTCTTGAGCGCCCACGGAGCCAAGGGACGTGAATTTGATCACGTTTATATCCTGCACACTCAAGACAGTGTCTGGGGAGCAGGCAAGCGAGGCCAGAACAGCAAACTTTCTTGGACATCAAACCTAAGCATCGCACCGGCTGGCGATGAGCACGACGATAGGGTAAGACTTTTTTATGTTTCACTAACTCGAGCTAAGAAAAAACTAACCTTGTCTTCGGCTCGTAAATTCCAAGACAAAGCCAGCTTGCCCCTGCGATTGCTGGCAAACTCGGACGATGTTAAAACTATTGATACACCGCCGCAAGAGCTAGCACAAACATATGTGTTGGACTGGTCTGCCCCTCATTTTGAACAGGCCAAGTCTGACAGTACAGCCCTAAAGCCATACCTCGACAAATATCGATTGTCGATTACGCATCTGCAGACCTTTGTTGATGTGACAAATAGTGGTCCGAAAGACTGGCTGATAAACTGTCTGTTAAAGTTCCCAGGACCTATGATTCCAGCCGCAGCCTACGGCTCAGCTGTGCATGCGACATTGAACGAAGCTCAAAAATATCTGGTCGCTAACGACAAACCCAAGCCAATTCCAGAACTGACTAAAGACTTCGACGATTCACTCAAAAGAATGCGACTGCCAAAAGATGAATTTAACTTTTACTTAGACCGTGGACACTTGAGCTTGGCCGCATATCTTAAAGCAAAATATCCAAATTACTCTTCAAATGACAAAAGTGAAGTCAACTTTTACAGCGACAACATTGTTGTCGGATCGGCACTTATCACCGGTTTGGCTGACAGAATTAATTTGCTAGACGGCAACTGGCAGACTGGCCATGTCGAGATCATCGACTTTAAAACCGGCAAACCTGCATCAACATGGAAAGGCAAAAGTGATTTCGACAAGCTCAAATTGCATCGCTACAAACAACAGTTACTTTTTTATGAATTAATGCTGAGCAAGAGCAAGCGCTTCAAGCACTTAAAGCTCGACAATGCTAGACTCGAGTTTGTTGAACCAGACGAAGCAGGGGAGTTAGTTAACCTAACAATCGACTCCGACCTGACAGACATTGAAAGATTAGAAAAGCTAATCCAAGCCGTCTGGCAAAAAATTCAATCTGCAGATTTACCAGATACGAATTCATACTCGGCTAACTTTGACGGAGTGTTGCAGTTCGAACAGGATTTGATCGACTCAGTCCAGAGTTAAACGGACATATCCTTCGGCGCACTCGCAGTTTGCCTTAGTTCCGCAAGTTTTTGCATAATCTCGGATAACTTGCTCAATTTTTGCTCCATCCCCGAACTGCGAACTATGAGCTTTAATCGCAGCAATCTTTTTTTCGATTGTTTGGGTTATATCAACAAACTCAGATTCATTATCTAAGTTATACATAATCAAGTTACGAACTTTATGTGGTTCGAGCCCAACCAAATCATCAAAAGCCGTCTCGTCACGGGCTAGGGGATAGACTGCATCGAATGTCGCCTGGCCGACAACTCTGTGATCGTTGTGATTTACATAATTCTGGGCATCAGAATAGACAAAAGTTGGGTCCATACACAAAACCGTGTCCGGCTTGATTTCGCGAATTTTCTTAACAATATCTTTCTTGAGATCCCACGTTACTTCCATGCGTCCATCTTCATAGTCTAAGCAAGTAACTGAGCTGACGCCAAGAGCATCGGCCGCGGCTTTTTGTTCTGCTTGCCTAGTTTGAACCAATTGTGCTTGGTCGTCATCGGCCTTAGGTGTTCCACGACGACCATCAGTAATAACTAAATAGTGAACCTGTGCGCCGGAGCCAATCCATTTGGCGATCGAGCCACCAAAACAAAACTCATTGTCATCAGCATGAGCAGCCACAACTAAAACAACACTGGGAGTAAATTCTTCCATTGTCATAATTATACCCGCTTGCTTGCTTGAGGTATACTATAAATAAGTTAGCTATGGCAAAAAAAGAAAATCCAAAACCAGTCGAATATCCCGAAGTACCTGATAAAAGTAACCTAAAAACATTCGATTTAGAGATCGACGATGAAAACAGGGGTGGAGCACATAGCCAGGTTTTTGCGTATGCACTACTGATCGTAGTTATAACAATAGTCATCGCTTACTACTTTTTGACTTAGAGCAACCTTAGCAAAATGCTATATAATACGCTTATGATAACCTTTGCACACGCCGGCGAAGCCCACGAGAGTACGGCAGAAGCGACCAAGCATTTATTTACCCAGCCATATCTGGCGTTGCCGGTCTTTATTCTTGTTGTAATTGGACTTTATTACCTACTTAAAGCTTTTAGGGTAGCGGATTCGACAATTTTACTTTCTGAGCTGTGTTTATTTTTTGTAGTTGGAATTGGCGCCTATAGCCTTGTGCCAGCAGTATCAATTTTTGCGCTGTCTGTCGGAATTGGTTCAGCCTTGTTTGTTGCTCTTAGTACGCTTGCCAATCACTAGCAGCTGCACTTGACCAAGATTAAGCGATCACTTAAACTTAAGATTAATGATATTTTCTAAAACCAAGCCGACAGAAACCGACAATCAGTTGATAGATATTTTTAGTGCACTTGGTGACAAAACTCGATATCAGATCCTAAAACTGCTAAGTAGCGAAGAAGACATCTGTGTCAGCGAGCTGGCGGAGCAAGTCGGGATTTCTAACGCTGGTGTGTCGCAACAGCTTAAGATTCTCGAAAAAGCTGGCTTAGTTGAACGCAACCGCATGGGCCAGAAAATTTGTTACTCGGTCAAAATTTCGAATGATGTTAACAGAAAACTTTACAAACTAATCGGATAGGAGAGTCATGAAATACTGGATCATTGGATTAGCCTTAATTTTACTAGCAGGGATTGGATTTTACTTCGCAACTGGCGATGAAACCGACCAAACCAGCACAGCCGCAACAAGCGAAACCACAGGATCAAGCGAAGTAGCAGAAGCTAGTTCGGCGGCAAAGACGACAGGCGGATTATATGTTGATTACAAACCCGAGCTTATTGCCGAAAACGTCGACAAAAGTGTAATTGTATATTTCCACGCTGATTGGTGCCCAAACTGCAGAGCTCTAGATAAAACACTTACCGCAGGAGCTATTCCAGAAGACATTGTCATTCTAAAAGCCGACTACGACACCGAGGCTGCACTCAAGCAAAAGTATGGGGTGACACAACAAACAACCATGGTCCAAGTAGATAAAGACGGCAACAAACTAAAGCTTTGGATTGCAAACGCTTTCGACGACATCGAAGACATTCAATCACAATTACTTTAAACAAAGAGGTGAGTGGGCATGGAACTCCAACTAGCACTAGCAGCATTTTTTGCAGGAATCCTGACGATTCTAGCTCCGTGTGTTATTCCCGTGCTGCCGATTATTGTCGGTAGTAGCGCCAAAGATTCCAAGGACCGCCTCAAACCAGTAGTTATTACGGTCTCTTTAATGATCTCAATCGTGGTTTTTACTTTACTGTTGAGGGCATCGACAGCACTAATAATGTTACCCGCCAATTTTTGGGTAATCTTTTCTGGAACGATATTGATATTTTTTGGTATATTCATGCTTTTCCCAAATTTGTGGGACTGGATTAGTCTAAAGGCTA
>JBGTET010000073.1:0-14314 GCA_041747695.1 Saccharimonadales bacterium (SeqCode) | reverse complement strand
GGTCTCTTTGCGGGGTTTGCAGTCGGATTTTCTGGCATGCAGGCTGTTTTTGGCACAGGCGAGGTTAGCTTCGTATTGTCTGTCATCACAGCACTCGTAGTTGGTTTGATTTTGGCATTAATGTCATACGCCTACTACAAGATCGCAATCGTAGTTTTGGGAGCACTAGTTGGTGCCGGCGTTTTGTCGACACTTGCAAACGCTGTCGGACTACAAGAAGACGGGTTCCTAACATTCTTGCTAGCACTTTCGGGTGCAATCATGGCAGGCGTGTTCGTAGCAAGGTACAGCTTAGAAAAGGATGTCATCGTCATTGTTTCTGCAATGGTCGGGGTTGCCCTAATCTTTGTCGGACTGTTCTTACTAGTCACTGATCTGACTTTGGAAGAGCTACACGCAAACGGAGTTGCCAACTCATTTAAGGGAGTTGTTGACACGCACTTTGTCTGGCTTATGGCTTGGCTTGGTGGAACCTTGGCTAGCGTCTTGGCTCAGTACCGCACAGCGGAACTTGAGTTCTACGGCGACAGCTACGTTTTAGAAGACTAAAACACCAAAACATTAACAACTATAAATAAGTCATCTAAGGAGAATTAAATGGCAAAATCAGAGAATAACAGAAGAGTCGTTGGCGTTAAGCCAACCTCATTTGCAACGGTTATCGGAACATTCTGGTCAATCGTTGGTTTAGGTGTAGCAGTGCTTTACTCATTGCGCACATCAGTCGAAATGGCTGAGTCAACAGATAGCGTACTAGCAGGACTAACATTTGGTTTAGCTTCTGGCGTTGTTGCAATCATCGTAGTACCTTTGGTCTACTTTGCATTCGGCTGGATTGTCGGTCTTGTGCAAGGCTTCGTACTAAACGTCGTTGTCGAAAGTGCTGGCGGTCTAGTTTTGACTGTCGAAGACAACAGAGAGTAATTTTACTTTCCAAGTTACAATTGGCTCCCCATTTGGGGGGCTTTTTGTTTCTAATAATTCTCTAAGTTTGTTTGTGCTAATATCTGTCTATGACAACTGATGAGTTTGAATATTTTGAATCCCGCTTTGGTGCAATCGACCAACATTTTGTTGCGATTGAAGTAAGATTTGACGCTATCGATCGCAGATTCGAAGAAGTTGATCGGAAGTTTGAAGAAATCGATCAACGATTTGATAAGGTCTATAACATTCTTGATTCTCATACGAAAAAACTTGATGATATACATCTTGAGCAAACTGCACATTCAGCGATGCTAGATCGTCATGAGCGCTGGCATCATCAGACTGCTGGCAAAATTGGTCTAAAACTAAAACATTAGACTTATCAACCAGATTTCCCCTACTTACTCACACCTCCTTTGCAATTACCCCTGTCTGTGCCTACAATTACAGGTGTAATACAGAAAACAAAAGGAGGTCCATGGGTCTATTGCACAAACTTATCAAGCCAGTTCAGGCACACTGCGACTTATTTTGTGGCGTTTATGATCCTGCTCAAGCCCGTATTGAAGCTCAGGCTGTTTACAATGCCGTGCACAAGTATCACGAATCTGATGATCCGATATTTAAACAACGAGCAATTATTATCAAAGAAGAGCGAGCAGATTTGGTTAAGCATCATCTTTGGGTGCTTTGGACTGATTACTTTAAGCCAGACCACCTAGAAAAGTTCCCCGAGACTCACGAGATCTTCTGGAAGGCTACAAAAGCTGCCGGCGAAGCTAAGAAAGATGTTAGCGAAGAAACCGCTCAGAAGCTACTAGATGCAGTCGACGAAGTCGGCCGACTGTTTTCCAAAACTAAAGAAAGTTACAACTACGATGCAGTTATCTCAAACCTTAAAGCCTAATCTTTTAAAATTCCCGATCGTTTTGCGCCGAGTCGTTGGCCACAGCATGCAGCCAACCTACAACGAAGGCGATATAGTAGTTGGCTTTACGCACAAGACACCGCGCCGTGGCGACATTGTGATTGCCGATGTTGGCAGCAAAACCGAAGTTATCAAACGAGTTGTTGATATGCGCTTTGGCCTAATTTATCTCGACGGAGACAACGAAGGTCATACCAAAAAATACTCTGTGATGCCTGATGACATCATTGCTGTTGTCAAAACCTGATAACGCGCCTGCTACTTAATCTACGACGCGGCAAACGCATGCAGCGAAGCGCGTCTTAATCTTAAGTAGCAGCCGCTACACTTCATCTGTTATAATTTCAGCAATGATTGCATTAGACAAAAGCGATATTATTGAAGATTTGCTGACCCGCGGCGTCGAAAACGTTATCCCAAGCGCAGATGAACTGCGTACATTGCTTGAATCTGGCAAAACTCTAAATATATACCTTGGAATCGACCCAACAGCACCACATATTCACCTAGGGCACGCATTTAACCTGCGAAAGCTGCAACAATTTGTCGAACTTGGCCACAATGTTACCTTTTTGATTGGTGACTTTACTACTTTGGTTGGTGATACATCAGATAAAGACACCGAACGTCCGATGTTAACCAAAGAAGAAATTGAGAAAAACTTTCAAACTTTTAAAGAGCAGGCCGAAAAGTTTGTTGATTTTGAACGAGTTAAACTGCGCTACAACTCAGAATGGTTATCTAAGATGTCGTTTGCCGACCTTATTAAAGTTGCAGGTAATTTTTCTATCAATGACTTTAACTCACGTGAACTTATTAGGAAAAGGCTTGACGCTGGAACTCGCGTTGCCTTACCAGAGGTTCTTTACCCAATTATGCAAGGCTTTGATAGTTACGAAATGGATACAGACATACAGCTTGGTGGCACCGACCAGACGTTTAATATGCAGGCTGGGCGAACATTGATTAAAAGACTGCGCAATAAAGAGTCATTTGTCATGGCTTCTGGCTTCTTAACAGGCACAGATGGGCGCAAGATGAGCAAGAGCTGGGACAACGCGATTTGGCTCGATGACAGCCCCGAGGATGTCTATGGCAAGACGATGAGCATAAGCGACGACCTGATTCTTGAATACTTTACCTTCGGCACTTCCCTACCAATGAAAGAAATTGCCGAAATTAAGACTCAATTAGATAATGGTGAACACCCAATGGATATTAAAAAGCGCTTGGCTCGCCGATTAGTTCAAGAATTACACGGCGAAGAATTTGTTCAAGCCGCCGAAGACAACTTTAGCTCAACTGTGCAAGACAAATCGGCTAGCGAAGACGCGCCAGTCTTTGAGTCGGGAGCCCAAATTGATACCGAAACTCTGATTAACTTTCTTATAGAAAAAGAATTGGTGGCTTCTAAGTCCGATTTGCGTCGAGTCAATGAGCAAAATGGTGTTTATTTAGACGAGAAGCAAGTCGATCTGTTTAGCTTAAGCCAGCTAGACGCTGGTGAACATCAGCTCCGAATTGGTAAACGACGATACATTAAGCTCTCAATTAAGTAAGATGAAGCGAAAACTAGTCTTCTCTGCCCTACTACTCGCAGTTGGTCTAGTAGTATGGTTTGTACTTTTTAACTATCGGGCAGATGCTCCAGACCAAGGGAATAACACACAGACAAGCTCAGAAGAAGCTGAAGCTGTAGAATTCGACAAAACAAAGTATTCGCTCAAAGCACAAGATAGTTTGTGGCTGGTCGTAAATAAGCAGCGTCCGATAAGTACCGAGTACGTTCCGGTTGATCTCGTGGATGTGAATGTTAATAAGCGTACAGATAAGTCGGCCGAAGAACTTATGTTGCGACAAGAAGCTGCTAAGGCTTTGGAGCAGCTCTTTGCTGGGGCCAGCAACAGTCAGTTATTGCTACTGATGGGTAGTGCCTATCGTTCGGCATCACTGCAAAACAGTTACTACACTAACTACGTCGCTAGCTATGGCCAGGCTGAAGCCGACAAGTTTAGTGCCAAACCTGGGACTAGCGAGCATCAAACGGGTTTAGCAGCAGATATAAGCACTGCTGACAGGAGTTGTTATCTAGAAGTTTGTTTCGCTGACACTACAGAAGGTAAATGGTTGGCAAAAAACGCTCATAAATATGGTTTCATAGTCCGCTATCAAGATGGCAAAGAAGCAGTAACTGGTTATCAGTACGAACCCTGGCACATCCGTTACGTTGGCAAAGAATTGGCTGACGAAATGTACAAGACCAACCAAGTTATGGAAGAATTCTTCGAGCTTTAAAATTCCTCTGGTGTGATGATCGTAATTTTGGTGCCAGCACTGTTTAAGACGGTTCTTACGCGTTCTGTTTGTTGCTCTACAGACGTAGCAAATAGTGAGCGTCCGAGAGGTTCTGAAGCCTTATCTAGCGGATATAGTTTAAGGTTTTTTCTAGTTAGTAAGTCCTCAGCCGCAGCTTGAGCAGCTGTCCATTCATAATGCATATAAGTTGGCAGGAATGACATTTTGCTCAGCTTCATGTCGCCAGAAGAAATATCAAAGTCCAGAACTGCCATGCCGCCAATCAGCTCCTCGATCTTTAGCTGAGAAGACAGTAAATTGCCCAATGAGTACCATATAGGCACTTCCTTCCCACTTGTAGTTTTAAGTACTTCTACCGGCTGCAAGACGTGTGGCCCTTCACCAAGGACCAAATCAACTCCATTTTCGGCCATAAGTTTGGCCCAGTCACGTTGAATCTGAGAAATCTTATCTGAGTTCTCTACTCCCCAATGAGCCGAAGCAATCACGTAATCGGCATTCTTGTCCGCCTCTTTAGCCAGCTGCTCAACTAATTCTTTTGAAAACATATTCACGCTGTGAGCTGCCTTGTTGTTGCTGTTTGACGAGTCTGTAAAGGCTATAAAAGCAAACTTAACGCCATCAACCTCAAAATACTTTGGTTGTGCTTGTTCTTGCTGGCTGCGATTAGCTCCAGAAAATGCCAAAGGACTTAGCCTTTGCCAAGTATCAAGCGTTCCAGTAATTCCTGCCTCTCCTTTGTCGGCTATATGGTTATTGGCCAAATTTATAACGTTGCAGCCGACTTTCTGTAGGTCTCGAGAAAATTCCGTCGGGGCGTTAAACGTCGGATAACCGGAAATTCCTAAAGCCGTGCCAGCACTCGGAGACTCCTGATTACAATAAGTTATGTCGCCGGCATCTAGGTACTGTGACACTTCCGAAAATAACGGTGCGTAATCGTAGCTGTCACCCGTTTTTGCTGCTTGGTTGACGCTGTCGTGCGGTAGCACGTCGCCAACGGCAACAATTCGAATGGATTTTGGTGTTTCATCGTTGGTTTGTTGTGAGTTCTGGCTGTCAGAAGGTAGTTCAACAACCTTTTTGTTCGAAGAATACACCGCCCAGGCTGCGATTCCTGCAGTCGCCAAAACTAAAGACATCGCTAATAGAATTATTTTTCTCTTCATGTACACATTCTATCAGCTGTTATACTCTAAAACTGCATGAAAAATCCGATATCAGTACCAGAAGAGCACATCAAACACATAAATATAAACGGCATGACTGGCCGAATGATTCACATTCCTAATGCTAATGCCAAAAAAGTCATTTTTTACATCCATGGAATGCATTCATCTGCGGAGAGACACTATAGCTTGTGCGAGTACTTAGCTGATTTTGGGGAAGTATATGCCCCTGACCTGCCCGGTTTTGGAGGGATGACAAGTTTTTATAAGATTGGGCTAAAGCCAACTTACGACAGTTACGCGGATTATCTTTATTCGGTTATGAAATCAATCAAGTTAAGGCCGAATCAACAACTATGTTTTGTAGGCCTGTCATATGGAGCACAACTAATGACCCGAATGCTTCAGAAGTATCCAGAATTAACATCAAATACTCAGGTTGTTTCGCTGATCGGCTGTGGGGCTGGCACCGACATAAAACCCCGCCGAGTGTTCAAAGCTTTGGTTATCCCAATTCTACACTTAGGAGCTAGTCGCATCACTTATCGGTTGCTTGATCTGTTAGTTTACAATCCAATTTCTAGTCGAATAATTCTTGCGATACTAGTTTTTACATCAGCCAAAGCTCGCCGAGATTCCGATAATCACCGCATGGATATCTACAGGATGGAGTACAGTCTATGGCAAGGTGACGACACTCGCACTCATGCCAATGTTGCATTGTCGATGTTTAACGATGACTTAAGAAAGTATTCGAAAGTAAAAATCAAAGCAAAGCTTCATAATGTTATCTCCGCAGAGGATCAGTACTTTGATAACGAAAAAGTTGCACAAACATTTGGAGACTTGTATCAAAAATATGAATCTGCAACGGTTTCTTTAAAAGCCCATGCACCAAGTTTGGTCGCTGGCAAAGATGGAATTGCTGCGATTTTCCCAGAAAAAACGCGAAAGCTGCTCAAGTCTTAATCTGTTATAATTGGTCTTAATGAAGATCGGAATCGTATCGCCGTACTATATTGATCGCTTTGGCGGCGTGCAGTCGCATATCTTGGCGACTCGAAACGAGCTGATCAAACGTGGACATGAAGTTAAGATTTTGGCACCGAAGCCACGTAAAGCTGGAGACAGTAAAAATGAGGCGCATGTTGTAACTCTAGGAGTGTCTGCTGAGTTAAAATTTGCCTCCCTTAAAACTACTTTCCCTGTTGCAATGTCGGTTACTCCTAAAGAAATCGAGGCAATTCTAACCGAAGAAAGTTTTGATGTTCTTCACGTCCACGAGCCATATATGATGGGTCTAGCCTATCAAATTGTTTCTCGCGCTACCTGCCCTGTAGTTGGTACTTTACATGCCAGTTGGCCTGAATCGTTTAAAAGTAAGTCGTTGGGTAGAGCTATGAGGGGTTATTTTAAGGCCGCAGCTTCAAAAGTTGACTTATTGACTGCGGTTTCTAGTGAAGCTGGAGCTTTTGCCCGCAAAGGCGTAAACAAGAAAGTTACGATTGTGCCAAACGGAATTGAATTGTCTGAATATCAGAAAAGGGAAACTCCTGATTCAGAGCACAAAGCCAAGATGAAACAGACAGTCGTCTATATTGGACGACTAGAAAAGCGAAAAGGCGTCATCTATTTAATCAAGGCATTTGAGGAGCTACAAAAGAATGACGATGATATTGAGTTACTGATTGCTGGCGCAGGACCAACCGCAAGAGCCTTGAAGAGTTACGTTAAGCGACATAAGTTGAAGCACGTTAAGTTCTTGGGCTTTGTTGATGAGAACGAAAAGAAAAGTCTGCTAAAGTCGGCCGATATCTACTGCTCACCTGCCCTGTATGGTGAGAGCTTTGGCATTGTTTTACTAGAAGCCATGGCAATGGGAACAGTCATCGTAGCTGGTAATAATCCAGGCTATTCCTCTGTAATGACTGGGCGTGGTCGATTGAGCTTGATTGATCCACTCGCGACCAAAGATTTTGCCAGCCGTTTAGATTTAATGCTTCATGACGAAGAAATTCGCAAATCTTGGCTTGACTGGGCACAAGAATACGTTAAACAATTTGACTACTCAAACATAACTGATCAGTACGAAAAACTTTACCAGCAGGCGTTAAATGACTAGAGCTAAGATTAAAATCGGATTTGTCTTTGACGATAGCTTGGATCGCAATGACGGAGTTCAGCAATATATAAAAGTTGTCGCAAATTATCTGCACAGACAAGGCCATGAGATTCATTATTTTGTCGGTGAGACTAAAGATGCAGGGGGATTTCCCGGAAAGGTCCATTCTCTATCGAAAAATATTACAGTTAGTGGAAATCAAAATCGTTTATCAATCCCAAGACCGGCATCAAACGAGCAAATTCGTCTGCTATTGCAGACCATCAAACCAGATATCTTGCATATACAGATGCCATTTAGCCCATTTCTAGGAGCAAAAGTTATAAATCAAGCCGCAGATGCTACCGCAATAGTAGCGACTTTTCATATTGTGGGCGAGCGAATCGTTGAGCGCTATGGTTCACAAGGTCTGAGGCTTGTCACGAACAAGGCCACTAACCGAATCGATCAATTTCTGTCTGTGTCGCAACCAGCAGCTGAGTACGCCAGACAGTATTATCGAGTTGATTCTGATGTTTTGCCGAATGTCGTTGAACTTGACCATTTCCGATCCGCTGACGCAAAGCCTCACAGCCGACCAACAATTCTGTTCTTGGGACGCCTAGTCGAGCGTAAGGGTGCCGACCTCTTATTAGATGCTATAGTTTGCGAACATGATAGGCTCAAAGGCCTAGATACTCGTGTGTTGATTGCTGGTGGCGGCCCAATGCGCGCCAAGCTTGAAACTATGGTGCGTGAACACAATCTTGGTGAATTGGTTGAGTTTCTCGGTTTTATTGATGAAGCAGATAAACCTAGCTTAATTGCATCTTCGGATTTAGCAGTTTTTCCATCCACCGGTGGCGAAAGCTTTGGCATAGTGTTAATAGAAGCCATGGCTACAGGCGGGCCTGTCGTGTTGGCTGGCAATAACCAGGGATACAGTTCGGTTGTTGGAGCTCAGTCCGAAATGATCGTAGATCCTACTGATAGTATTGGCATGGGTAGCCAAATCGTTAAACTACTTACAAACACAAGGCTTCGAGATCAGTTAAAGAGCTGGCAAAACGTTAGAGTTAAAGATTTTGACATCGAGACTGTTGGTCCTGAGCTTGAGAAGATATATCATAAGACTATAAAAGCGAGGGCAAACCATGACGGTTAACATAAAAATCGACAATCGAACAATAGTCCAGATCATGATTGTGGTGGTTTTGTTTTTCTTGGCAATCGAGTTTATTGGCGCAGTTCAACAAGCTCTAACGCTCGTTTTTGTATCAGCTTTCTTAGCGACAGCCTTAAATCCACCCGTTACTTACATTGCCCGTAAGGTTGCACATGGAAGCCGAACTGGAGCAACTGCAATTGCTTATATTTTTGTAGTTTCCATAATCGGCTTGTTTTTGTGGGCTTTAATTCCTCCACTAGTTAAAGAATCGGGGGCTTTTGTTGATAGAGTTCCGCAGTACGTTGATCAAATCCAGAACAGCGACAATATAATTGGCGAATACATTGAAAGATATGATTTAGACAGCGAAATTGAACAGTTTGGTTCAAATCTAGCAGATAGGATAGGCGAAGCCGATGGACCATTATTGTCCAGCCTAAACAAAGCCGGGACAGCAATTATTTCTATAGTTACGGTACTGGTCTTGACCTTTTTTATGCTTGTAGAAGGTCCTTACTGGATTAAAACCTTTTGGCAATATCAGCATCCGGAGCACAAAAAACACCGCCAAGAACTTGTAAAAAAGATGTATGGGGTTATAACCGGCTACGTGAATGGGCAACTATTTGTAGCAATGCTTGCCGGTTTCACTGCTCTTATAGCAATGCTGTTGGTCGGTATACCTTTTCCGCTTCCTCTGGCAGGGATCATCGCATTATTTAGCCTTATCCCGCTTGTCGGCGCTACATTAGGTTCAATTGTCGTTATTTTGGTCGCACTCTTTCAGTCTGTTGCTGCAGCAGGAATCATGGCAGTCTTCTTCCTGGTTTATCAACAGATAGAAAACAACTTGATCCAGCCAATGATTCAATCTAGAACGTTGGACCTAACCCCCCTAATGGTATTGGTGGCTGTGATATTTGGTATCTCACTGGGTGGAATTTTAGGTGGTTTCGTCGCTATACCAGTAGCGGCTATCCTAAAAGTATTGTTTCTTGATTACCACGAAAGACGACTGGCAAACATCAATGAGACTCTTAAATCTAAAAAGAAAACCGCTTAGCTTGTTCTAGACCAGATTGTAGCCTTTGGTGTGTCGTTGACTGACAGTCCTTGTTTCTCGATTTCTACTCTTAGCCGGTCAGATTCTTCCCAGTTTTTCTCTTGTCTAGCATTTTCACGTTCTAATAGTAGTTGTTTAGCAAATTCATCGATGTCGGTAGTTTCTGAAAGTTTAAGTCCTAAATATTCATCCATAGTACCCAGCAAAGCTCGAATATCCGAAGCTTCTTGGCTACTTGGCAGCCTGTTAGCAAACTGATTCAGTAGATTACTGACAACTTCCAAGGCAGCTGGAGTATTAAGATCATTTTGCATATGCTTAACAAAGCTCTGTTCGACAGCTTTTACGTCAACTTGACCCTCTCCGCTGCCTTGCCAAACAAGATCAGCAAAGGCTCTTAGGTGCTTTAAGCGTTGTGCTGCAGCTTCTAGCGCTTCCCAGGTAAAGTTACTGCCCTTGCGGTAGTGGGCTTGGACGACGAGCATTCTAAAAGCCATCGGATCGATGTTTTTAGCCTTAATATCCTCAATTGTATAGAAGTTGTCTAAGCTTTTACTCATTTTGGTGCTGTCAACGTCAATAAAGGCCGAGTGAAACCAAAACTTAGAAAACTCTACGCCATTGGCCGACTCTGATTGAGCAATTTCATTGGTGTGGTGGATTGGAATGTGGTCAATCCCCCCACCATGGATATCTATGGTTGCACCAAGATACTTAAGTGCCATAGCTGAACATTCTATATGCCAGCCAGGAAATCCGGTTCCCCATGGACTGTCCCACTCCATATCCCGTTTCTGATCTTTTGGTGATAACTTCCATAGTGCAAAGTCCTGCGGATTTCGTTTTTGAGCATTCTCTTGGACTCGAGCTCCTGCTTGCTGACCTTCTAGGTCTAGGCGTGCTAACTTGCCATAATCTGAGCATTTGCTGGTGTCAAAGTATACTCCGTCATCGATTGTATAAGTGAAACCTTTTTCTTCAAGAACTTTAATCATGTCGATTTGTTCCTGAATGTGGTCTGTCGCTTTAGGCATATTGCTTGGCGGCGTGATGTTGAGTTGCTTTAAGCCTTCATAGAAAACTGATGTGTAATGTTCTGCGATTTCCCAAGCAGTTTTTCTCTGTTCGGTTGCAGTCTTAGCCATTTTATCTTCGCCATCATCGCCATCGCCAACCAAGTGTCCAACATCTGTGATATTTAGTACTTGATCAACTTCATAGCCAGCCTGTGTCAGAGTCCGCACAAGTAGGTCATAGTTAATAAAGGTTTTCCAGTTGCCGATATGTGGGTCAAGGTAAACTGTCGGACCGCAAGTGTAAAGCGACACTTTTTTGCCATTTTGTGGCACAAAATCCTCAACTTGGCGAGACATTGTGTTAAACAATTTCATCGAGAGCCTCCTGAGTGTATTTTTGAAGTCGTTTTCTAACTTCTTCTATAGTCAAGTCACGAACTTTGAAGCCGGCAGCATAGACGTGTCCACCACCACCAAATCGCTCAGCAATTGCTGCAGCTACTGGGAAATTGAAGTTCGCTCTCAGCTTTCCAGTAATTTTGCCGTCCGGGTATTGTTTAAGGGCAACAGCAATTTTAACACCTTCGGTTAAACGCATGTCTTCTAGTGCAAGCATTGACGGATTATATTGATCAGAATACTCCTGAATCTCTTCCCACGGAATTATCAGTAACGCTAATCTGTTGTCGCACAAGAGTTCGACCCTTTGCAACAGACGACCCTTATAATGTGTAAGCTCTAGACTACGAACATTAGATTCTCGGCGTAAACTATCAAGTTTAGTTAAGCTAACACCTTTTTCGACCAAATCGGCAATAACTCGAATCGATTCTGGCTTTGTGCCCTCAGTAATCAAGCCAAGCGAGTCGTACATAATAGAGCTAGCTAAGAACTCACCTGACAAAACATTGATCTCCCAACCCGCTTCTTGGCAGATGTTATAAATCAGCTGCCCAGTCGCGACCGATTCTACTTCGTTAATCAAAACTGTAGCAAAGTCGATATCACTGTCTGTGCCATGGTGGTCAAGAACAGCTAAAGGTTTTGCCTGAATCTTCTTTAAGTTGCCGTGATCAAATGCCTTTTCTAATAATGACATAACAGATGTGTCTACGATAATCGTTAAATCAAACTCTTTAGGCAGGTCGGATGCAACCCGATCCCAACCAGCTAAATGTCGTAAATGCTTTGGAATATCAACCGCACAAAACATCGTGACATTCTTATCCTGACCCGACAAAAGTTCTTCGAGCGCCAAAGAGCTTGACAATGAATCGCCGTCAGGATTTTCAGCTTGAATAACCACAATGTTCTTAGCTGCATCTACTAGATCTATAAACTGTTTGTAGCTCATAGGCTTTGCCTGCCCTCAAGCGCACGAGAAAGTGTAATTTGGTCAGCGTATTCAAGATCAACACCTGCTGGTAGGCCGCGAGCCAGTCTGGTGACCTTAACATCAAGTGGAGCTAACTCTTTCTGGACAAATAAGGCTGTTGTGTCACCCTCGACGCTAGAATTTGTGGCTAGAATGACTTCTTTAACTTTGTCGTCCTTTACGCGCTGAACTAGTTCTTTTATGTGTAATTGGTCTGGCGTAACACCATCAAGCGGCGACAAAGCACCGCCTAAAACATGGTATGTGCCATGGAAGTTAGCGGTTTTTTCTAATGCTAAGACATCAAAAGGATCTTCGACGACTGCCACAACTGTCTTGTCTCTTGCAGGGTCAGAATATAATGGCGACACATCCGTGCCGGACTCAACTAAACAAAAGGTCTTAGAGCAAAAAGCCACGCCAGACTTTACGTCTGAAATCGAATCTGCCAATCGAGATAGTTTATTCTGGTCTGACTTCAACAAATGATAGGCATATCTTTCGGCACTACGAGGCCCAACCCCTGGAAGTTGTCCAAGTTCAACAATTAACGTCTCCAGGGCTTTAGGCAGAACAGACATACTTAGTTTATAGACCTAGATTTCCGAGCTGGCTCATCATTGGCTTCATTTTTTCGGCCGCAACTTGCTGTGATTTCAAGATTGCTTCTTTAACCGCAGTCTCAACCCACTTTTCGAGTTCTTCGATATCGTCAAGGTCAACACTCTCTGGATCAATTTCGATCTTCTTAATCTTTTGCTCACCGTTGATTTTAACCACCACTGCGCCATCGCCGGCCTCGGCTTCAATTAATTCTTTAGAAAGCTCCTTCTGAAGCTTTTTCATTTTCATAACCATTTTAGCTTGGTCTAACATAGATTCCTCCTATAGAAATTCAGTCATTATTGTAGCATTTTTACGAGTAAATTTAACTTTCAACTTGAGTATTGGTAACTGAGTATTTGATGTAGGCAACTGGCTTTAGCTGACTGCTTGTCTTAACTTCGCCAGTTCTTGTTAACTGTTCCGCGACATTTTTAGACAGTTTGACTCCCCGGTATACATAAACGACTTGGTCAGTAACTTCTGAATTATTGAATTCTTGTTCGTTTACTATTGTCACAGAATCTACAGTCTCACTAAGGCTAAATTCGAGAGTTTGATGCTGATCGTTGGGGGCTACGACAATAACCTTTTGAGCACCATCAGACAGTATGGCTTGTCTGAGCGCTGTTGTTCCTTCGTTAAACTCAGCTCTGGTTTCTGGCGCACGTGCCCATGCCACAAAATATCGCTGGCTATGATAATTAGTCACGACAATCAACAAGAATATTATCGGCAACAAACCGATAGTACGGGCAACGGGGTTTTTAGGAAATATTTCGTACCACTGAACAAGCAAGGTCACTACGCCGGTAGCAGCAAAAATATAGACCAAGGGTGCAAGAGCAACAAAATTCTCTACTCTAGCCGATAGCGAAAGTGTCAAAATCAAGATAAAGCTACCGATAAACAACCACTTGGTCCGATGCTGATTTATTTGTTTTTCGTACTGATAAACTCCAAAGGCCGCCATAGTTGCGGTAAAAATATCAAGCATCGGTAAAGTTCCCAAATGATACACAGGACTGGCACTTGATCGCCAGAAAACATACCCAACAGTATTAGCAACGTTAGTAAAGTAGTCTTTAATGCTCGGCAGAATTTCGGGAATTCCAAAATATTGCTGATATAAGCTTAGGTCGCGAAAGAAAGCGTACGCAAGAGGCGCAACAACAACTGCAAGAATCAAAATTCCAAGTGCTCTCTCAGTTTTATTTAGGTGCCAAAGATATTTTTTTACAGAGTAACTGTGTAGCGCCACTCCAGCAATCAAGAAGTAGAGCATATACGGTACATACAGCGAAAGCGCGACAGCACCAGCCATAACTAAAAAAGGCCACCGTCTAACAGGAGCATGGTGTAATTTTGTGCCCGCCCAAAGTAGCGTCAAGACGAAAAATGCCAAAATAACCGAACTCGTGCCCAAGCGCGACATATGCAAAAACCAGCTTGATGTAGCAAACAGCAAGCTACCCAGAATGGCTATGCGCTGCGAATGCCAGTGACGGAAAATATCATAAAGTAGAGCCACGCTGGCTGCACCAAATAAGACGCTGGGAATCCTGAGTGCTAAGACTGAGTGTCCGAGCAGTGTAATCGACAGCCATTGGACAATTTTATAAGGCGCATAAATAGGATTGTCAAAAAT
>JBGTET010000072.1:0-8940 GCA_041747695.1 Saccharimonadales bacterium (SeqCode) | reverse complement strand
CTTTGGATCTCGAGCTTGTTGTACTTGGCCGCCAGCTCGCCTGATTCCATTTTCTCTTCTTGTGACTTTAGGTGCTTAATTCGTGCGCCCATAGTCTTAGTGTTGGTTAGCATTCCGCCTAACCAGCGTTCGGTTACGTATGGTTGACCAGTAGCTTTAGCTGCCTCGAGCACAACGTCTTTAGCTTGGTTCTTTGTACCAACTAGCAAGACTTGTTTGCCCTTAGCAACTTCCTCAGTCACAAACTTAACTGCAGCTTCTATCTGAGTTTTAGTCTCAATTAAGTCGATAATGTGGATATCGCCTCTTTTTGAGTGAATGAACGGTGACATTTTTGGGTGCCAACGACTAGTTTTGTGCCCAAAATGAACACCAGCCTCTAGTAGCTGTTTTAAATCGACAGTAACTGCCATAAATATTGTCCTTCCTTAATCACCGTGCCAGGTTGTCCTGTAGCCCTAGAGCTAGAGCCACAGGCAGGATGGTTTCCTCGCACTGCTTCGTTTATATCAAGAGCAATTCTAACAGATTGACTACAGATGGTCAACACATGAGCGCTTATAGTTTGGTATTAATAGTTCGCCCATGAGTTTACTGCTCGCTTTCTTCTTCGATTACACCTTCAAGACCAGGCATAATTTCCGTTTCCAGGAAGTGGGCAACACCGCGATCGTTCCAATTGCGTGGGTTGGCTGGGTCATTCAGGGGTGCTGCTATATTTTCGTTAGGTAGGTATGCCAAAAAACTGTTGGGATTTAGGCATAAGTTTTTAGGCTCAGCACCATGAACTTCATCCCACCTTCTGCCGTTGTTACGATTTAAATAAACACGACGATTTTCTACTGGAATAGTTTCACCAGAAACGTTAGTGTCAGCACAAGCAATATCAAATCTTTCACCAGTTGAAGTGACCACCTCAGCTCGATGATCTACTAATTTGTCTAGGATGGCAGCGATTGTTTTACGACTCTCTTCTAGTGACTCAGTTGTTTGAGAAACGCATAGCTCAGCGTCAGACATCATCATAGGAGATATTACCGATTCACCCTTGCCAAGATCAACAAAGGCTCCTGCTTCACGCATAAAAGCTTTTATTTCTAGTGGTCCCGCATTAGAGTCTAGCGCTTCGTGGACGTCGGCGCTTAAGGTATCTTTGTGATTACCATTTGGATCTGTTAAGTCCATTATCTCAGTAGTAAGCGCAGACACATGCTCTAAGTCCGGATCTTCAGGACCAAATTGGACTTCAAGTGCATCGATTTCTTTTGCTCTTTGGGCTTGTTCGTCTGGGTTCTGACCTTCTGCTGGCATTTTTTTCTTTCTATGTATTTTGAAACTTGTGTCTATTACACTACACCATTTTTGCTTATTTGTCAATATTAGGTAGCGGCTTGACAATTTGATCCCTTGACCAACAGATGAGGTCATGATAAGATTCACAATCGAATGAAGAAAGACTTACATCCAACCAACTACAGAACTATTGTCGTGGAAGACATTTCTAATGGTTGGAGATTTTTGACCAAATCTACTGCCGTCACCGAGGAAGAAACCAAATGGGAAGATGGTAACAACTATCCCCTGTTAAAGGTGCACATCTCTAGCGCTTCTCACCCGTTTTATACTGGCCAAGAGAAACTGATGGACGTCGAAGGTCGTGTTGACCGCTTTAAGGCTCGCTCTGATGCCGCTAGCGCCCAAAAAGACCGCATGGCTAAGAAAGCTGCCAAGAAGGTAAAGCGAGCCGACAAGGGCGTTGAGACTACTCAGACTAAAATTGGTGCGACAAATTACGATTTGATCTCTAAGAAAAAACCAGCTCAAAAGGCGCCTAAGGTTGAGGCTAAAGCTGAGACACCAGCTCCTGCCGAAGCTAAAGTCGAAGAAACTGCCCCAGTCGAAGCTACGACAACTGAAGACGTAGCCGCTTAGTTAGCTAAGGCAATATCCGCACCTATGTCTTAGGCGCGACAGACGCCTTCGGCGAAGCGCACCAAAGACATAGGTTGCGGTCGCCTTAGCCAAAGCGGCTACTTTCATTTTTTGTAACTTAAAGGGACAATAGACACATGCTAACGTCAGATCAAATCAACTCTCAGATTGAAGAACTCAAGCAAACTCTGTCGCAACCCGATGCTTTTAGCTCACCAGACTTTGCAGACAACTCACGTAAACTCAATGAACTTGAGGAGTTATTAGTATTGCATCAAAATGTTGAAACATTGGAGCAGCAGCTCAGGGATACTCAGGATTTGTCGCAAAGTAGCGATGCCGAGATGGCCGAAATGGCTACATTGGAGCTAGCCAACTTAGAAGAGAACTTAAAAACAGCTAAGAACGCTCTAGAAATGGCAGTTACTCCACGTGACCCTAACGACGACAAGAACGTTATCGTCGAAGTCCGAGCCGGTGCCGGTGGCGATGAGGCTTCCCTATTTGCTGGCGACTTGCACCGAATGTATTCACGTTACGCCGAAGGCCACAACCTTAAGGTCGAGTTAATTTCTCAAAGCCCTTCAGAAGGAGGCGGTTACAAAGAAATCATTTTTGAAGTTAAGGGAAAAGATGCTTACAGACAGCTTAAGTTTGAGTCGGGAGTACACCGAGTTCAGCGAATTCCGGTCACAGAATCTCAAGGACGCATACATACATCGACCGCAACCGTGGCAGTGATGCCAGAAGCCGACGAACACGACGTCGAGATCAACGAAGCCGACCTAAAAATTGATACTTATCGCGCCAGCGGACATGGCGGGCAGTCTGTTAACACGACCGACTCTGCTATTCGCATAACTCACCTTCCAACAGGGGTAGTTGTGACTTGTCAGGACGAAAAATCGCAGATCAAAAACAAGGCCAAGGCGTTGGGAGTTCTCCGCTCTCGCCTGCTCGCCAAACAAATCGAAGAACAGCAATCAGCCGAGTCGGAAGCTCGTAGAAAACTTATAGGTTCTGGCGATCGTAGCGAGAAAATTCGCACCTACAACATCCCACAAGACCGTGTGACCGATCATCGTATTGGCTATTCACGGGCTGCCCTACCAAAAGTGCTAGATGGCGAGATAGATGATATTATCGAGGAGTTGCTTAAGCATGAGCAGAAACTAATTCAGGAATTATCATGACAATAGACGAGTGGTTAAACACGTCTACAAAAGTTCTAAAGAAAAAAGGCATCGAGACAGCTAGGCTCGACTGCTTGCTGATCCTAGAAAACGTCTCCAGGAAAGATCAGAACTGGATCCTAACCCACGGCGAAAAACTAATTACCGACGAAGCTATGGAAAAATTCAATGCCATGCTTGAGCGCCGCGCCAAGCACGAACCACTAGCCTACATTTTAGGCAAAAAAGAGTTCTATGGGTTTAACTTTTTCGTGAATCGAGACGTGTTAGTACCCCGCCCAGAAACCGAAGCCTTGGTTACCGCATTAATAAAAGAAGCACCGCAAAATGCCCGCGTACTCGACCTCGGAACAGGCAGTGGCAACATCGCTGTTTCTAGCAAACTACAGAGGCAGGATCTCAATATCATGGCCAGCGACATATCCAAGGAAGCTCTGGCGGTTGCCACCAAAAATGCTAGTGCGCACAAGACTCAAATTAAGTTAGTCGAGTCAAATTTGTTCGACCAAATTGACGAAGCCTTTGATATCGTTGCCGCCAATCTACCCTACGTTCCACGCTTTAAAGAAGTGCCCGCAGAACTGAATTTTGAGCCAGATATTGCCCTGTTCGCCGACAATGACGGCTTAGAAATGTACGAAAAATTCTTTGCCGAAGTCGAAGATTACCTTGAAGACCGTGGCATGATACTAATCGAGCACGACCCACGACAGTTCAGCTGGTTACTAAGTTTTACAAGACGCCGCGCCCAGCGAATCAGCGACTTTATTACTGCTTTAAGCTAACCTAATTGGCTACTGCCCGACCAATCGGCCAAGGCCACAATAACCGCTACAATTACTGTTGCTAAAATTAAATGCTGACGAACGACTTTAGTGCTAAGGACTTCCCTTTTACTTTGATCGTACAAACTTGCCAGCGTATAACCTATCACTCCAACAACCAAAGATAATTGCGGGACAACAAAATAGACCAAGGTCCAGTTGTAGAGCACCCATGTCATTTGGACGACAAATAAGCCCCACAAATATGAGTACGGCTTGTTGTATGGTTCTTCGTATGAGCTTAAAAAGTGTCTGGCTGTCGATATCGCAATCAGCCATACGCCCAACAGCACTGTAACCGCGCTTAGACCACTGTATTGAAATAGTGCACTGATACCCAAAAACAGCCCAGCGAGCGCCTGAATCGCGACTGCAACGGTGTCTGAGCGGGGTTTAATGACTATCAGCCACAGGATGTACCATGCTGTCCACGCCAGTTGCGCAGAAAACGTGGTGGCATCGATAATAAACGCCAATGTCGAGAAGTTAACAATAATGTCGATGGCGTTTGATCGAATGTTTGCCAACCAGTGCCGAGGCTTAACCGAAAATATTCGCCATTTTGATAAAATCACCAGCCCAACTGCGATTTCGACTAGGCCTAAACGAATCAAAGCTAATACAACCACCGGCAATATGACATTGAGTGCGGTGTGGGCTAGATTGCTGAAACTCAGACGTTGCTTATTCTGAGCGCTTTTAGCTTTCTTCTTTAGCATCGCTTCCTAAAATAATTACAAACGCTGCCTGTGATTTGATTGATGACGGCAGCTGATCACCAGATACCATCGTAACACCAAAGCGTTGTTCTAGGTAGATCTTTGTCTTAGGAGCCTTGCCATCGCTGCGGTCATAAATTGTTGTGGTTGGGCTCGTCTTGGTGTGGTCCTGAACCAGAACCAAATTATACCCATATGACTTAAGCTCATCAGCTTTGGCAACGCTGGCTCCCCTACCTGAGGCATCGTACATGGCAACTTCTGCTTTTTCGGAACGGATGAAGCCGTCAACGAATAGCTCGCGGACGAAGCGTTGGATTTCGCTGTAGTCGCCGGCCTTTGGTACCTGAGTTGAGCCGGCACCAGGGATATTGCCGGATATTAGGTAGTTGTCGGCATCGTTGTTTAGACCATACGAAGCAATTTTGTCGCCTGGAATTTCGTTCATAATTTCGTACAATCTTCTGATTTCGTTTATCTGTAGATCTGTCCGTACATGGTTACCAGCCGAGCTTGCAAGTTCTGATATCTTCCTTGGATCACCGAATGTCCCTGCAGAGAATACTTTATCCTTTAGTGCGACCATGATTGCTCGTTGGCGATCGTTACGGTCGAAGTCTCCCCGAGAACTGCTGTAACGAGACCGTGCGTAAAATAGTGCTCGTGTTCCATCAAAATGCTGCCAGCCTTCTTTGACGTCGACAATGTGGCCATCACCCGCAAAGTGCGTGTCATAAACTGCTTCTTCTATAAACAAATCTACTCCGCCAACGGTATCGACAGCCTGCGTAAACCCAGCAAAGTCGACTCGGGCATAGTAATGAATAGGAATATCGAGAGTTTCCTCCAACGTTCGCTTCATCAGATTCGGCCCACCACCTTCTTCGTCGTCTTCGCCCATAGCGTGAGCAGCGTTAATCTTGGTTGACCAGTGATCGGGCACGTCTACATACATGTCGCGCGGGATACTGAGCATCGCGACTTCTTTAGCGAATGGATCGATACTAGCAATAATAATTGTGTCGGCTAAATTACCGCCATCGTGACCTTCGCCACCGATACCTAGCAATAGAATGTTAATTCGTCCGTCGCCTTCTCCGCGCAGCTCTCCGCCGTTTAGCGCTGGTGAGCCGTTGCCATCTCGGTCGACGATTATTCTTTGCAACGCCAGCCAGCCCTTAAAGAGCAAGAAACCTAAAAGTATGGCGAAAAGAATTCCAACGACGAGTGCGATTTTTCTCGGTCGCGTATTGAATTTAGAGCGGAGAGCCTGCCACCTACTTTTTTTACCTCGTCTTTGTCTTCTGGCCCGTCTGCGGCTTTTAAACCCCTTCGTGTCATCGATTTTGGGATCAACTTCGTCTAAGCTCATTGATAATTCTGGCTCTTCACTGACTTTGCCGATGTCTTCAAAATTGGTTACTTTCCTGACCTTATCTGCGTTGCCTACATCTGGGCGATTGACTGCTTCCGGTCTTCTGAAATCAGTAATATCCCGACGTTTTTGTCGGTGAATTACTCCATCCATAGCGTTCTGAGATTTTTTGTTCATATAATTACTCGAATTAGTATACTCGATAGCCAGTTTAAAGCGTAACAATTTTGTGACACTTTTTTAACGGGGCATGACGTATAATGACTGCTTATGAATGATATTACTCCATCAGAAGACAAAAAGATTCCACAACCGCAACCTGTTAGCGAGTCTGCGCCGATTGATCCGCATGCGCCGGCGCAGTATGCTGCTCAGAATCTATCCCAAGACCCTAGCCCAGACATCGAGCCGACCCCTGTTAATAATGCTAGTTTTTGGTCGCGTAACTCTGGATTGATATCTATGGCAGAGCTAATTATTGGCGCTGTCGTCTTGGCGGCAATTATTAATAGCTTTATCTTTCAGAGCTATCAAGTCTTTGGTATGAGCATGGCCGATACCCTACACGAGGGCGACAGACTGATCATCTCTAAGGTCAGTAAGAGTCTATCTAAGGTAACAGGCGACTATGTTCCATCTCGTGGCGACATAATTGTCTTTAATAGCCCTGCCAGCCCTGATATACAGCTTATAAAGCGTGTTATTGCCCTCCCAGGTGAGCGTGTAGTCGTCAAAAGCGGCAAAATCACTGTTTATAATGAAGAATCCCCTAATGGCTTTAACCCAGACGAAGAATACAAGGACCTATTGCCTCCAGCAAAAACTGGCGACATAGAAACAGTAGTCGGTGATGGTGAAATCTTTGTTGCTGGTGATAATCGTGTTACAGGTGCTTCTCTAGATTCACGAAACGAACTAGGAAACATACCGATAGACAGCATAGTTGGTGAGCTAGTGCTACGGGTCTTCCCACTTGACCAAGCTTCGTTCTTCTAGGCAACCAAAGTGCGGCAATTGTTCAGTTGTACACTAAATTTGTTCAATGCATATTTATAAACTTCTTACACATTATTTATTCAAAACTATAAATTCACCGTTAGCCTGCGGTAAATGGTGTCATGGGATCTAAGTAATCACTTGTGTCTGCGTGACTCTACTCTGAGTACCCCCGGTAAATGAAAATGCCACCCCTTAGTTTTTAGGGATGGCACTCTCATCTGTGCATAAAGTGCGTGTGATCTGTTGGAGTTGATCACAATGTGTAGGAGGTCATGTTTTCGGTCTTTTTGCTCAAGAAAACCCAATTTTTTACACGCATACGACCATTTTTTTAGGGGTTTTCTCTCGTTTTAGACCTTTTTTTGTCTATTTATGTACTTGAGATGGAAACTCCGTATGCGTTGACATAAGTCTATGCCTTTAACGGGTACGTTACAAGTAGATTCGTTAATTTTAACAGTAGTAAGCGCCATACATTAATTATATAACGCATTACGTAACCATTCAGTCGATACTCATCCATAATGGGAAAAATACTGATGTATTTGTTCAGCCAACTGTTGTAAATAATAGCTATTTTACTGTTTGAGACCTCTAGAAGCTAGACAGTAACAGGTGTTAAATGGTGATGTAATTCTTGCTACGATATTTTGCGAATGTATGAGTATAAACATTAGACAAACAGTTAACTCGTTTCTTAAACATTACTTATCCACACTTGCCTACTCGCGCATGTTCGATTCCTGCGTATTTGATACTTATTGCCGCAGAATGGTGGTAGATGCCTTAGGGTTAACTAATGATGCTTGCGCCCTAGTAACGTAATTGTGCGACACTCGACCTTATTTGGTTTCGCCGATAAATAGTGCTCGGGTTAAGAATCCAAACAGGTCAACTTAGTCCGAAGAATCAAATTTAAAGGAATCCGCTACGGCATCAAATTTCGTTAACAGATTTTCTCTGTCGACTTCCTTGCTCTGCATTGATAAGTAGTACGCCGAATCGTCGTCTTTCAGGAAGATGTTTATCCTTTGATAAGCCGTATCACCAGATGGCCCGGTATAGCTAAACTCAACAATAGCTGCTTTCTTGCCCTGATGTTCAAATTTGCTTTCAGAGATCTTGTCAAAATTTTCGTAGACACTTGGGAATGACTTATTGAGTGTCGTGAGCAAATGATCGATAGTATCTACTCGCGCTAACTGGGCTCCGATCCTTATGCCGTTTTCGTGTCTCAAAGTTATCAGGTATGGTTCATCGCTTTCGGCACCGACTCTGAGTAGAAATTTATCAGCAATATCCTTAGGGGTGAGCGCAAGTTTTTTGGCATCGACAGGATAGCCGAGACTAATATTTTGTTCAGTGTCGTTGAACTGTGTCAGCTCAACAGTTACGGGAGCATCCTCTTTCGAATCACTCCTCCACTTATCAAACGCCAGGAATAGACCTCCACCAATCAATACAATCGCAAGTGCCACGACTGCTAGATACTTCGGCCTCATTAGTTGTCCGATCTTGATAGCTCTACCCATCGATCACCATTGTATATCATTGTGATTGAATCATAAGTACCAGCCGCAAAAGCACCCGACAGTTCGCTAACGCCTGCACTATCGCTAAAGTTTGAGGCATTCGCACCGATGTTGACGATTACAACAAGGTCCCCTGCTTGTGCCAACCCTTCACCCATGGTAATGTCACAGCCATCTGCGTCCTGACAATCAAGAGTTACATATGATGCAGTTGGACTTAGAGTGTGTGGGGTTGCGCCGCCACCAGCATCAGCGATAGTATCGGCATCAACACCTAAGCTTAGTCGATCCTCAATAAATAACGAGGCGCCCGAACCTGTCAGCTCTACCCTATCTTGACCGGATTCGTCGTAGACTAACGAAGCA
>JBGTET010000071.1:0-3713 GCA_041747695.1 Saccharimonadales bacterium (SeqCode) | reverse complement strand
TGTACCTCGGCAATCAGCAAACTCAGATTTTCTGGAATGAATTCAATCGGAATACTAAACATGGCAGGGCTCAGCGCCACTTCTTCATTGTTTTGCCATGGGCAAATAATTATCACGTCAGCATTTTCATGAACTAAGTCGTGCAACTCTTGATCCCAAGAAACAACATCAGTTTCCATATCAACACCATCCGACACAATTAAATTGTCGTCCAAATCCAAAACTGTAGCAGTCTCTGTACCCATTGCATTAATAATAAACCAAGAATTGATACAATACGAATATGCTTGAACACCACATCCAAAAAGCCATCGTTTATAAACTCGCGTTTTCGAGTGATCTTCGCTTTAGCGAACTGCAGCCAGAAGAACTAGAAAATAAGCTGTTTGATTATCATCTAAAAATTGTCGTGCGCGATGGCTATGTCGAAAAAAATGAAGATGGCTTGTATCGGCTGACTCCAAAAGGCAGGCGAGTTGGCGTGCGAGCTTTTGAAAAACAGTTGGCGCTAGCCGATAGGGCAGAGCCAGTATTAATTCTAGTGGTCCGGCAAGATCCAAGCTCAGACAGCCCGTACTTGCTTTACAGACGTTCGATTCACCCAATGCTCGGCAAGGTCGGCTTTATGCACGCTATTCCGGTAGTTGGCGAAAGCATTGCCGAATCAGCAACTAAGCAATGTCTAGAGAAAACTGGACTAACTTGCGAATTCAAAATTATGGGTAGCGGCTACTTTACCACTTACGAAAGCGACGTGCTCGAAAGTTTTATTAACTTTACACTTTTAGTTTCTGACCATGCCGAAGGCGAGCTCAAGGCCGATGATTCTGCCGCAGAATACTTTTGGCAAACCAATCCAGACTTTAGCAGCAAGGATATGATTCCGAATATGGAAACCTTAGCTAAACATTACCTAGCTGGTAAACCTTTTACGATTGAGCAGACATTTCGCTACTAGTCGCGAACTCTAAAGCCTCTACCGTGGCATTTGTGCCTTTGCGTCGAATGTAAACCGACAGCGGGCTATCCGGATCGGCGAGTTGAGCCATAGTTGGGTTGGCTCCGATTTCTTCTTCTAGGCTTCTTGATGCTTGGAAGGCAACCATAGCCGCGTGACGAGTGTGAGCCTGTGCCTCAACTGGATCTAATGAAGTTCCAATTAATCCCGCCTCTGGTACACAGGCTAAAATCAGTGCACTATTGCCAATTTTGAGAGCAAATTTCTTTTTAAAACTCATGATCGCCGAGCTTCTTCTCTCTATGCTAAGTCGTACCATGTCAGCCAAAAAGGCAGCTTCCGTGAAACCTTCTTGCGCGTCGGCCATCAAAGTGTCTCTGGTGACCAAACCTTTACGCTCTGCGTGTACAGGCATTTTAAGTCGTCGTCGCATAACTTTTTTTGCATGCTTGCCGCGAATGTACCAAAATGTGTTAATAGCAGACCCGGCGAGCAGGTTCGGCGCAAATTGAGATTCGTCGTGATCTGCCAGAAATACTAGCATTCTTGCAGTAATGTCTGTACCTTGCGCTTGATATTCGGCAAGTAAAGTACCTTCAGGCAATGCTCGTCGACGTGCGATCTCTACCTCATCGCGAGCCTTTGGTGGCACGTAATCTGCGTGCCTAGAAAGGTGGGCGACTGGGACATCGAAGTCTTTAAATGATCTGTCTCGTAATTCGTTCATGCGCTCAGACTACGCTCACAACTAGCTCAGGTCAGTGAAAACATTTTCACTAGCAGTTGTCAAAGCAATAAACATAAGGGGAATCTGCTATAATTTACTCTAATGGCTATAGTTATGCGTCTTAAGAAAATCCTGCTTGTTATTGGTGTAGTAGCAAGCTACTCATTGTTTTTCTTTTTGACCTTTTTACTAATCAACGATTGGTATACTTCGGAAACTTTCGAAATAGAATCAACTCACTGGTACTTATTAGTAGCAATGTTTGCCTGGCTACTGGCTAGTTTATTGCTAGCTCGGAGTTTAGCCATGCGTAACCATTCGACATTTGGCGAAGAGGGTAAAGACTCAACTCCAGAAAATTTAAACTCAGAAGTTCTTATAAATTCGATCGTTGACGGGGTGATGCTGGTCGGTTCCGATGGTGCAGTAAAGATTTTCAATCCAGCAGCGGCAACAATAACAGGGTGGGCAACTCAAGAGGCAGTTGGTTTGGACTACAAATCAATCATGAGCTTTTTTGACCCAAAAGGTATGGAACTTGCCGCCAACCAAAATCCCATCACCGAGTGTTTTAGTTCAGCCAAGCCGGTTAATCACGACTCGGCAATTATCAAAAATCATACCGGTAAAACTGTTGAACTTGACCTGATGTGCTCGCCAATCTTGTCAAAAAAGAACTCAGCACTTGCTGTCATGGTGATTTTCCGCGACGTGTCCAAACAACGTGTCGAAGAACGCCAGCGAGCCGAGTTTATTTCGACAGCTTCACACGAGATGCGTACTCCGGTAGCAGCCATCGAGGGTTACCTAGCTTTGGCCATGAATGAAAAGGTTGCCCAGATTGACCCGTCGGCTAGAAGTTACCTAGAGAAAGCTCACTCGTCAACCAAGCAGTTAGGCAAATTATTCCAAGACTTACTAACCGCAGCCAAGTCCGAAGATGGGCGCTTAAGCTCACACCCTGTACCAATTGAGGTTGGAGCGTTTTTGCGTGATGTCACAGAAAGAATGCGTTTCGTCGCCGAAGAAAAGGGATTAGTCGTTAGATATAAGCCATCAAACCAGCCCTCAAATGTAATTGATACCACCGACAAAGGTTCTCCAGGCCGAGTCATCGAACCAATCTATTATGTTTTAGCCGACCCAGACCGCATGCGCGAGGTTCTAACCAACTTATTCGACAATGCCGTTAAATACACCGACGAAGGCTCCATTACTATTGGCATGAGCGCTGGGCAGGGCAGTGTCATAATTTCTATTGCCGATACAGGGCCGGGAATAAGTAAGTCTGACTTGCCGCATCTTTTCCAGAAATTTTATCGCGTAGACAATTCCGACACACGGCAAATTGGTGGTACGGGTTTGGGACTATTTATTTGTAAGCAAATTGTTGAGCTTTACGGAGGCAAAATTTGGGCCGACAGCGTGGTTGATAAGGGAAGTGTCTTTAATATTTCTTTCCCTCAGCTCGATGCTACAAGAGCTAAAGAGCTGATACGGCAAGACGCAGCAAACAAATCCCCGCTCGACGACAGCTCAACAGCGGCAAGCGCCAATCCTGTCTCTAGCAACCTAAACGATAGTCAAAATAATGTCTGAGTTTGCCAAAACGCTCATGCTAGGGTTAAAATAGGATCTAATATGACAAAAATAATGCTCGTCGAAGACGACAACAATTTACGAGAAATTTATGGTGCTAGGCTTCTAGCAGAAGGTTACGAAATCGTCAGCGCTAAAGATGGCGAAGAAGCTCTGGCCATGGCCGTAAAGTCTAAGCCAGATTTAATTATTTCTGACGTCATGATGCCAAAAATTTCTGGCTTTGATATGCTCGATATTTTGCGCTCAACCCCAGAAACCAAGAACACAAAAGTTGTGATGATGACCGCGCTAAGCCAAAAAGAAGACGAAGAACGAGGCCAAAGACTTGGTGCCGATAGGTACTTAGTTAAGTCTCAGGTAACGCTAGAAGATGTTGTGCGTGTTGTTGGCGAAGTATTGTCTGGACAACCCGCGCCAGCGACTAAT
>JBGTET010000070.1:0-6699 GCA_041747695.1 Saccharimonadales bacterium (SeqCode) | reverse complement strand
GTGCCACACAATGTATTAAATGCCAAAAACAATGAACGCGAAGCCTCGATTGTCGCTGATGCCGGTAAAAAAGGTGCAGTGACACTGGCAACCAACATTGCTGGGCGTGGTACCGATATTAAGCTAGACAAGGGTGTCGTTAAGCTCGGTGGATTGTTCGTTTTGGGTTCCGAGCGACATGAAGCCCGACGTATCGACAACCAGTTACGAGGACGTGCTGGGCGCCAGGGCGACCCTGGTGAAACACAATTTTACGTTTCGGCAGAAGATGATTTGATGAGAATTTTTGGAGGTGACAGAGTTGCTTCACTAATGAACCGCATGGGTGTTGGCGACGATACTCCGATAGAAAATAGGGCGTTATCTAAGGCTTTGGAATCTGCTCAGAAAAAAGTCGAAAGCCATAACTTTGATTCGCGTAAACACGTTGTCCAATACGACGACGTTATGAACAAGCATCGTAAAGCAATTTATGCGCTTCGTCAGCAGATTTTGAAGAGCGAAGACATTAGCGAACGAACTCAAGAAATGATCGAGCGAGTAGTTTCGGTATTTACTCCAACCGATGGCAAGATTACTAACGATGACTTAAAGGAGCTTCAGACATTTGTGCCTCTGCTAGATTCTGATAAGAAAAAACTAAAGGCGACATCGGAAGAAAAATTCCCAGAAGTATCAAAAAAGATCTTTGAACGGATCTATGCAGAACGCGAACGAATATTTACTCCAGAAATCATGCGCAAAGTTGAGCGCGAGATATTCTTGCAAGTCGTAGATACGCTGTGGATGCAGCACCTAGAAGACATGGCTCATTTACGCGAAGGTATTACATGGCAATCTGTTGGTCAAAAGGATCCAGTTGTCGAATATCGCCGACAGTCCAAGGTTTTCTACGAGCAGCTAGAGGACAATATGGCCCAAGAAATCGTGCGCATGGTTTACCACGCCCAGCCACAAATTCAGCAGATAGTTGAAGAGCCACTAGAAACTGAATTGACTCGTGCCGCTGAGAAAGCTACAGCAAACACAGATAGGCTAGCCAAGAAAGAGACCAAATTTTCGGCCAAAGAAGGTGCAATAGAACGTGGCGCAAAAGCCCCAGTAGACGACAAAAAACTCAAAGCCAAAAAAGACGCAGCCCGTAAGAAGAAAAAGCAGGCAAGAAAAAATCGAAAAAAAGGCCGCAAGTAAAAACCGGCTTGATAGCAGTGGCAATATCCGCACCTAAGCTTTTGGCGCGACAGACGCCTGCGGCGAAGCGCACCCAAACCTTAGGTTGCGGTCGCCACTGCCAAGCCGGCTTTTACTTTACTAATCAGGTGTTAAACTATCATCATGGATTATAAAGATAAGAAGGTTCTTTTTACGGCCTTTAGCGTTTATGCGGGCAGCGAAGAGGTTTCTTTGTATAACTATCTTAAAGAGCATGGAGTCACCGATATTTCGGCACTTTACTGGGGTGGAGACGCAATAGGCAAGAATATTCCCGATGATGTTAACAAAATTCCAATCGATTCGCCGACAGCGATAACTCCAGAATTGATCGCTGGCTACGATGTTATATTTAGACATCCGCCGACTCGGCCAGATTTATTAGAAGGTGCGAACGTAAATACTGTCACGCAAGAATTTTTTGACAAATGCCCAGCTCCGATAATTGGCATCACTGGAACGAAAGGCAAGGGGACTACAGCAACTTTGATTGCGACAATTTTGGAAGAAGCTGGCAAGACAGTCCATTTAGTAGGCAACATTGGCGTGCCAGCACTCGATGCTCTTAAACACATTGAAGCCGATGATATTGCTGTCTATGAACTGAGCAGTTTCCAGCTGTGGGATCTCGACAAAAGTCCACGTATTGCCGTTGTGCTTATGGTTGAGCCAGATCACCAAGACGTTCATAAAGACATGGAAGAATACGTTATGGCCAAAGCCAATATCGGCAAATTCCAGAGTGTAAATGACAGGCTTTATTATCACCCAACTAATGAACTTTCCGCCAAGATCGCATCATTAAGCGGCGCCAACAAGCAACCGTACATGAGCCAAAGCAATGCATACATCGAAGACGGCAAAGTAAAGCTTGAGGGCAAGGAAATTTGTCAGACTTCCGAAGTCGGCTTGCTCGGCAAGCACAACTTAGAGAATATTTGTGCTGCCTTGGCTGCAACGAGTAACTTTACAGATGACATTGAGGCCATGAAGCGTGCGCTTGTTAAGTTTAAAGGCCTTGAAAACAGATTAGAATTTGTCAGAACGGTTGCAGAAGTTGATTATTATAACGACTCATTTTCGGCTACACCGATGGCAACCAGAGCAGCTGTCGAGGCTTTTGATAAACCAATTGTTTTGATTCTCGGCGGTCTGGACAGGCATATTGATTTTACTGATCTTGCAACAATCATCCGTGACCGACACGTCAAAAAAGTCTTGCTGATTGGCGAAGTGGGAGAAAAGATTGAAGAAATATTTGAGACACTAAACTATACTAGTTTTGAGATAGTAGAGGGCGATATGGCAGACATTGTTGCTCGTGCTCAAGTGGTCTCGGACCCTGGAGACATAGTATTATTGAGCCCGGGATCAGCAAGTTTTGATATGTTCCGTGACTACAAAGATCGTGGCTTGCAATTCCGCCGAGCCGTAGAAAGTTTATAAATGAAAGACTATAAATCACCCTACCAAACATTTAATTTTGACTCGTGGGCTATGACAGGCAACAGATTAGAGTTCAATTATAGCTTTGACGATGCGCTCCATTTTACTGAGGTGCTTGAGTGGCCAGAAGGCACAGTTCTGCCAGATAGTGAAGTTTTTAATAATGTAGCGAATTTGTATCACATTTTGGCTGGTACGTCGTATTACAAGCTGTACCCAACAAAAGAATTGAAGTTAAAAAATGGGAATCTAGACCGAGCTCAAGCCGATTTTTTTGAAGATGTTTACAGGCAGGGCTTCGGCGAGTACCTGTATGTCAATCAGTTAAACCCAAACATAATCGGGCGTTTTGTTGATGTTAAAGAAGAAGTTCTTCCAACGGCTACGAAATACGATGGCAAAGGTGCTGTGGTTATGGTTGGGGGAGGCAAGGATTCGCTCGTGACAATTGATTTGCTCAAAAAGGGAGGTAAGGATTTTTCAACTTTTAGAGTTAATTCATCAACATGGGTTGATAGACAGCTAGAAAAAATTGGTGCTCCAAATTCAACTGTAAAAAGGTTGCTGGACTCAAAACTTGTCAGGAACGAATTTCAGGATTCACTTAACGGGCACGTTCCTGTTACGGCAATGGTCAGCACAGCTGCAGTTTTGGACGCTGTTATTAATGGTAGATCAACGATTGTTGCATCAAGCGAAGCCTCATCTGACATACCAAATGTCGAGTATGCTGGAATGCAGATAAATCATCAGTTTAGTAAATCTCTGGAGCTCGAAACCAAGTATGCAAATTATTTAAAAGAGTATGTTGGCTCAACATTTGTGTACTTTTCGCTACTGCGACCTTGGACCATGCTAAAGATTGTTGAGTACTTTTCGAACAATATATTTGATGAATATTCGGGCTTGTGGTCGTCGAGCAATGACAATTTTAAGCTTGGGAACAACCAGACTGTTCCGTCATGGGATGTACATTATTCTCCAAAAACCTTATCAGTTTTTGGATTGTTTGCGGCATTTATTAAACCCGAAAAGCTTATTCCAGAAATGGGCGGTGATTACTTTGAACCAGATGAATTTAGCAAAACATGGAACGAACTCGTCGGCAATGTGGGCGTAAAACCTCTCGAGTGTGTGGCGGATGTTGACGAGATGCGACTGGCTATAAAACTTGCTCAAGAAAATGGTTGGGAGAACGCTAAAAAGATCAAAGTTGGTGAGCCAACCTACGATTACAAGACTAATCGTGAACACCGAATCCCAGATGAATACAAAGGCCTAGTCGAATAATGAGTGAACTGTCAGGCCAAGTAAAAACTTTGAAAGAAGAAGTTGCTGATGCAATGGGGCGGCTGGATGTTGAAGCCAAGTCAGAAGAACTGGCAAAGCTCGATAGCCAAATGGCTGATCCAGAAGTCTGGCAAGATAACTTAAAGGCGCAAAAATTAGCCAAACAACAGTCAAAGTTGAAAGACTTGATCGAACCGTGGCAAAAGCTCAAAGCCGACATAGATGAATTAGAAAGTTTTGCAGAACTCGACGACGCTAGCCTAAACGACGAAAACAAGCAGAAACTAGCAAGTTTGTTCCAGACATTCGACAGCTTAAAGGAACAGTTAAAACTTAACGGACGCTACGACCAATACGATGCCGTTATGACGATCCAAGCCGGAGCCGGTGGAACCGACGCACAAGACTGGGCGCAAATGCTGCAACGAATGTACGTGCGCTGGGCCGAGAACCACGACCAAAAAGTTGAGCAAATCCAAGAATCAACAGGGGAGGAAGCCGGAATCAAAAGCGCGACCATGATTTTTAGTGGTAACTTTGCCTACGGAAAACTGAAAAGTGAAAATGGTGTGCACAGGCTAGTCAGACAAAGCCCATTCAACACAGCAGCTTCCCGCGAAACCAGTTTTGCCATGGTCGAAGTCGTACCGGCAATCGACGAACCTGACGAAATCGAAATTGATGACAAAGATCTTAAAGTTGATACCTACCGAGCCAGCGGCCATGGTGGCCAGTCAGTCAACACCACAGATTCTGCGGTGCGCGTGACTCACATACCAACAAACATTGTAGTTTCTATCCAAAATGAAAAGTCGCAAATACAAAACAAAGAAGTTGCCATGAAGATTTTGCGATCAAAGCTTGCACAACTGGCAGCCGAGCAACATCAGGACGAAGTTAACAAACTCAAGGGGCCCAACCAAGAGGCGGCCTGGGGCAATCAAATCAGAAACTACGTTTTGCATCCTTATAAGTTAGTTAAAGATACTCGCACAGAACTAGAAAAATCAGATGTCGACGCTGTGCTAAACGGCGAAATTGATGATTTCATTGACGCCTATCTAGAAAAAACTCTCGGCGAACAAGCATAAATGTTATAATCGGACTTATATGATTCTTCTCGACCGGGTAACCAAAACTTATAACAAAAAATCGACCGCGCTAAACCGCGTGAGTTTGCATGTAGAACCGAAAGAGTTCGTCGTGGTTGTTGGTAGTTCCGGAGCAGGCAAGTCTACCTTATTAAAGCTATTAACAAGGGAAGAAAAACAAACCAGCGGCAAAATTGTCGTCGGCGGTATTGATTATGACCAGCTGCGAGACAACGACATTCCATTATTAAGACGAAGAATTGGTGTAGTCTTTCAGGATTTTAAACTCTTGCCCAAGAAAACTGCATTCGAAAACGTGGCATTCGCACTCGAAATCGTCGGCATGAGCAACAGCGATATTGCTCACACAGTACCCAAGGTCTTGGACTTGGTCGGATTAAAAACTAAAGCCGATCAATTCCCGTCACAACTGTCTGGTGGAGAAAAACAGCGCGTGGCAATTGCAAGAGCAGTAGTTAGGCAACCAAAAATTCTAATTGCCGATGAGCCAACCGGAAACCTTGACCCGAAACACGCTTGGGACATTATCGAAATTCTACAAAAGATTAACAAATTTGGCACGACAGTTCTGCTAACTACTCACAACCGAGAAATTGTCGAGAAATTAAACCGCCGAGTGATTACAATCCAAGATGGCCAAATCGCCAAAGACCAAGCTGGCGGAGGATATCGCTGATGAAGAAGCAAGCCAAGCTGAACTCAGCCAAACCAAAGAAGTCTAATAAGGTAGTCTTACGCAGTACTAAGTCGAACTTTACTAGTCATCTTATAAAATTCCGCAGAATTGCCAACACTGGGCTAGTCAATATATTCCGTAATGCTTGGCTGACAACAGCAGCAACCGCGATTATGGTAGTCACGCTAGTTGTTGTTTCGTTGGGAATCATTATTAGCACAAGTTTAAATTCCACAGTCGATGAAATCACACGTGAAGTGGCTCTAGAAGTTTTCTTGCTCGACGATGCTGATAGCGATGAGCAGGAAAAATTGAATCAAAAATTGCGAGAAGACCCTAACGTCAAAACCGTAGAATTTATTTCTAAAGAACAGGCACTGGCGCAATTTAGAGATGACTTTGCCAATGATCCTTCGATTTTGAGCGGACTTGCTCTGGCCGAAGATACACTCCCGGCATCTTACAGGGTTTATCTATTCGACCTAACAAAAGTAGATTCTGCGATTGATGTGGCAAAAAGCGAGGAATACTCGAAAGTCGTTGATGATATCAACTTTGACGAAAAACGAAAGGCCTCGATTGATCGCATCGCCAGTTGGCAGGACTTCATCATTATCGCCAGCCTAACTGCTGGTTCAGTTTTTGCTTTTATCTCGATCCTGATCATTTTTAACACAATCAGAATGGCCATTTACACCCGTAGCTATGAGATAGAGATCATGAAGCTAATCGGTGCCACCCCTGGCTACATTCGCGGGCCGTTCTTATTTGAGGCCTCGATGTACGGAATCATCGCTGGAGTCATAACCATGGCTTTCTTATATACAGTAGTCTTGAAGGGCTTGCCTCAACTTGGACAATTCTTAGAATTCCAGTCAACGACCAATTACTTGCGTGATTACTGGTACATAGTCGGAGCCATGGTTTTTGGCATCGGCATACTCATTGGCTTTGTCTCGGCGA
>JBGTET010000069.1:0-5030 GCA_041747695.1 Saccharimonadales bacterium (SeqCode) | reverse complement strand
CGAAACTAAAAGCGGCGCCACTGCAATCGGGATCGCCTCTAATCGACCGAATATTCCGATAATTATGATTACTAGCGGGAGCCGAACAGCTCAGCAGTTGTCGATCGTTTACGGTGGTAAATCTTATGTCCGACCAGAGAGTACTTTAACTGCCGCTAAGTTGACCGATTGGCTACACGGGCATAAGGTCTTTAAAAAAGGTGATATTATCGTAACAGCAAGTGGCAAGCATCCAAACGTAGTTGGTGCGACAGATACCATAAAGGTGCGTAAGCTAGAATGAGACAAATAGGGCGGGCAAATGAGCTTTAATAAGCAAACGGTTAAAGATTTTCCGATACGGGCCAAGCGGGTTTTGCTTCGGGCCGATTATAACGTGCCACTAACAGATAAAGGTGCGATTGCCAGCGACTTTAGGATTAAGCAATCATTAGAAACGATTGAGTATTTATTATCGCAAAGCTGCAAGATTGTAATAATTTCTCACCTTGGTCGACCGGAAGGAAGCGATTCAAAATATAGCTTAGAGCCTATCGCAAAACGATTGAGTGAGTTGCTAGGCCAGCAAGTGCAATTTTCACAGAATTGTGTCGGTGACGATGTTCAGAAACTAAAAAACGAACTCAAATCTAAAGATATTTTAATTCTAGAGAATTTGCGCTATCACGCCGAGGAAGAATCAAATAATACCGAATTTGCAAAACAACTAGCCGATGGAATGGACGTGTTTGTGCAAGATGGTTTTGGTGTCGTTCATAGGGCTCACGCCTCGACCGAAGGCGTGACGCACTTTTTGCCAAGCGTTTCTGGATTATTGCTAGCCAAGGAAGTCGATACCATCACTAATGTCATGACTAATCCCAAAAAACCGCTTATGGCTGTAATCGGTGGAGCTAAAATCAGCGACAAGATCGAACTGCTAAACAGGTTTATCGAAGTCGCAGACTTTGTTGCAGTCGGTGGCGCCATGGCCAACACATTTTTGAAAGCCCAGGGCGTAAAGATCGGTAAAAGTTTAGTCGAAAAAGACAGAGTTGATGATGCTAGAGGAATTATAGAAAAAGCCCGAGCCAAAGAAAAAACTCAGAACTTTACATTCTATATTCCGCAAGATGGTGTCGTGACCAAAAAAATTGATTCCAATACTCAAACCAGAGTTGTCGACTGGGGCAGCCATACTTATGCCGACATAGCTAGTTATCCTAAAACTCCTCCGCAGTTTGCTCACACTGTTGCTGCCGATGAACTGATCGTCGATATTGGTCCAGCGTCTTCACATTATATTGCTGGTGCAATCCAGACAGCTCATACAGTAATTTGGAATGGCACGATGGGTATTGCTGAAATTCCTGGACTGGCTGGAGCCGAGCCGCCATTTGGCCACGGGACTCGAGTGGTCTACGAAACTTTGACATCTTCTACCGGTAGCAAGCCGTTTTCTGTTGTTGGTGGCGGCGAAACCGTGGCTTATGTTATGGATGAACCGGTTTTTAAATCGGCACATTTGATAGATCATATCTCGACTGGCGGGGGAGCCAGCCTGGAATTAATGGCTGGCAAAAAACTTCCAGGAGTTGAAGCGCTTAAGGATAAGAAGTAAGATATAATGCATAAGCTTACTTTGAGAAAAAAATGACAAGAATCTTGATAGCCGCAAACTGGAAAATGAACCTCAATACATCGCAGGCTAGTTTGCTGATTCACAGGTTACAAGAACGAGTTAAAATTCATCGTGATATCGAAGTTGTTTTGTTCCCGCCAATGCTAACGCTTCAACCACTGAGCATGCAGATTGACCGCCGTAAATTCCGTTTGGGTGCCCAAGATGCATATTATCAGGACGAAGGTGCCTATACCGGACAAGTTTCTGTCCACATGCTTCGTGACTTAGCTCACTACGTGATTGTTGGCCACTCAGAAAGACGGCATGTGTTCGGCGAAACCGACGACGAGATTAGTAAAAAGGTTCAAGCTTGTATCCGGAATGATATTTCCCCAATTCTATGTGTCGGCGAAACCAAGCAAGAACGTCTAGACGGCGAGACAAACCAAGTTATCCACGACCAATTAATGGTTGGCCTGAGTGGAGTGACTTCTAATGATATGGATGACGTTGTGATTGCCTACGAACCAGTCTGGGCAATTGGCACAGGAGATAACGCGACTGTTACCCAGATAGAAGATGCTGTAAAAGTTATTCAAAAAAATCTAAGCGCGATGTTCGGACCGCGAGCAACAAAAAAAGTTCGAATTCTTTATGGAGGCAGTGTTACTCCAGATGCTTCACGTGGTTACCTCGAGATCGACGGCATAAATGGTTTGTTGGTTGGGGGAGCCAGCTTAAACTATCACCAGTTCTCTGACATAGTCGACTCAGCTTATCGTGTGGCGCGGGAGAATCAATGACCGCCAAATCGTCTGGACCCCAGAAAATTTCCGTAAAGACTGACGATGATTTATCACCAGAAGATATCCAAGCCAAGATTGATGCCCAGGCCAGCAATGTAGGTGCAAAAAAAGAATCCAAGGCAGTTAACATTAACGTGTCTAGTGGCGAATCTAAAGAAGCTAAGCCTAAAGCAGAAAAACCTAAAACAGAAGAATCAAAAGTCGAGAAGCCTAAAATCAGTGCTGCCAAAAGAACCGCCCCGACTAGCGCAAAAACTACAGAACCAGCCGTTGTTAGCCATCGTGGGAAAATTTTGAATCCAGCCGATGCTCGCAAAGACGAAGCTGTCGACGGCACTGACAATGCAGACGAAGCTAAACCAGAACCCAAAGTCGAACCTACGCCCGCACCAAAACCTGAACCAGAACCAGTGAAAGAAGAGGTCGATGAACCAAAAGAAGCACCAGCCGAAAAGCGCCCAGAGATAAAACCGGCTGAGCAAGTTAGCGAAAAACTGACAGAAATCAGTGACGACCTAAAGGAGGGCGATCCAGAAAAAGAAGCAGAAAAGGCAAAGAAGGAGGAGAACTCAGAAACTCAACAGCCTCAGATTTTTGACACCAAGGAATATCACTTGCCGATAAAAGCCACTAAGCATCATAAGAAAAATTCTTTTTCAGCTACCGATGCCTTATTATTCCTATTGATAGTACTTTTCGCAGCCTACATCGCAGCTGACTTGGATATTTACGATCCAGGGTTTAAATTACCTTTCGACTTCCTTTAGTTGTAATTTTTAATCCGATTATTAAGCGCAATGCTGATAAACTATAACTGATGAATTCTGTGCTAGAGGGTTTAAACGCACCCCAACTCCAAGCTGTTAAGCAAGTAGATGGGCCACTTTTAATTTTGGCCGGTGCTGGTAGTGGCAAGACAAAAACTCTGACACACCGAATCGCCTATTTGATTGGTGAAAAAAATGTCTCGCCAGCTAATATTTTAGCCGTAACTTTTACCAACAAAGCAGCTGGCGAAATGCGCGAGCGGGTAGGGAAGTTGCTAGGGGAGAGTGCTGACAATCGTTCCTTCATGCCATTTATGGGAACTTTTCACTCGATTGGTGTAAAAATTTTGCGACGTGATGGCGACCATATTGGAGTTCCAACCAACTTCGTGATTTTTGACGAAACTGATCGTACTGGAACGATTAAAGAGATATTAAAAAGGCAGGGCGTATCTGACAAGCAATTCCCGGCTAGGCAGATAGGAGCCATAATTTCTTCTGCCAAGAACGAGCTGATGGATCCAAAGACCTACGAACCGCTAGCCGCGTCTCCCCTACAGAAAATCGCTGCCTCGGTCTTCCCTATTTATGAAAAACAATTACGCGAGGCCATGGCTTTAGATTTTGACGACCTAATCGGCATGCTGGTTAAGCTGCTGGAAGATGTTCCGCAAGTTCGTGAACGTTGGCAGGCTCAATTTAAGTATGTCTTGGTCGACGAGTACCAAGACACCAATGCGGCGCAGTATAAATTAGTCAAGTTATTGCTAGGCAAGAGCAAAAACATTTGCGTGGTTGGGGACGACTGGCAATCGATTTATTCTTGGCGTGGTGCGGATTATCGCAACATTCTTAATTTCGAAAAAGATTACCCAGACACTAAGATCGTAAAGCTTGAACAAAACTATCGATCGACTAGTTATATATTAGAAGCCGCCAACCAAGTCATAACTAAAAACAAGCAACGCTCGAACAAAAAGCTGTGGACCGACAAAACCGAAGGTCGACCAGTTCATATAGAACAGGTAAGTGACGAGCGCAGGGAGGCCGAGTTTGTGATCGGGCGAGTTAAGCCACAAGTTACCATTGGCGCACGCAGTTATAGCGACTTTGCAATTCTCTACCGCACCAATGCCCAGTCGCGAAGTTTGGAAGAAGGATTTATCCGTTACGGCATCCCCTATCGCATTGTTGGCGGGCATCGCTTTTACGACCGCAAAGAAATAAAAGACATCTTGGCTTATGTGCGGTTTATTTATCAGTCAGAAGATCGCAGTAGCTTACTAAGGATCATTAATGTCCCAACCCGTGGCTTAGGCGCAAAGTCGGTCCAAAATTTCTTCGACTGGCAAGAAAGTCAGGGGATTGGTTTGGGCCAAGCGCTGGTAAATGTAGCTCATGCTGGCGTGGTTAGCCCCAAAGCCGCCAAGGGTTTTGCCAGCCTAGGTAATCTAATTACCGATATGCGCAACATGGCCAAGGAAGTTAATGTTGCTGTTTTAATTGACAGCTTAGTTAAGCGACTCGACTATATTAACTTTGTTAATGACGGGACCATCAAAGGCCAAGACAGGTCAGAAAACGTATTAGAACTTATTTCTGTTGCTAAAGAATACGAAGAAATGGGGCTGAGTGGATTTCTAGAAGAAGTTGCCTTAGTGTCTGACTTAGACGAAGTCGACAACAAAACCAACGCCATAACTTTGATGACCATGCATGCAGCCAAGGGTCTCGAATTCCCTGTCGTTTTTATTACTGGTATGGAAGAGTCGATTTTTCCTCACTCGCGTTCCCTATTCGATCAACAGGAAATGGAGGAGGAGCGACGACTTTGCTACGTTGGCATGACTCGAG
>JBGTET010000068.1:0-3406 GCA_041747695.1 Saccharimonadales bacterium (SeqCode) | reverse complement strand
TCTTTATATGACCATTCGGCCACAGCATCCTTTATAGCCTCAATCGGTTGTTCGGTATGTTCAAACAGCATGTGTGGCACAAGATCTAGTTCGTTACGGGGCCAATAATCAAGTAATCTGACCGCTTCTGGTGCTGGGCTTAGAGTCTGAGGAAGTTTTTTGTCAGCCAGGGTTTTAACATCTCGTCTGGTTTGAGCACGATAAGCAATCGTCGCGCCGCCTCTGTCTGGACGATCGGCTCGCTCTAAAAACACGGGCATGACTTTGCGAGCTTCCTCTAATATTGCTAAGCCTGATTCTTGGGCTTCTTGCAACTCGTCTGCCTGGAGATTCATAATCAAATTTTCTATGGCTTGGCCAGAAGCCACAATTCCAACTGTTGCTCTTGTGGCAACCGGCAAAACTGCTCTTGTGACATCACACGCCTGCGCTCTTGTGGCGGCTTTCCATGCTCCATCTTGCTTGGCTTTAGGGACTTTAGATGTGGTCCTGCAGTATTCGGTCAACTTGCGTGACATAGACAAATACAAATCAAAAATATTGTCTATTGTCGTTTCGTATAGTTTTGCAGTGTCAGCATCAAGCGTTTTTGGCGTGTAGTACTTGTAGTTGCCTTTTTTATCCTTCTGATCAAAAAAGATATAGCGAGTTGATTGTTCTAAATACGAGGCTAAGCGCCCCCATTCCAACTTTTTGGTCAGCAAATTCGACGCGTTTTCTACGACAACATGAATTGTTGCCAGCTGTTGCACTGAATCATCGCCATATGCGGTGATGACTCGATTTAGCAAACCCTCGTCTTTGCCAGCTTCGCCAGATAAGAACTCGTCCAGCATGGTTACGCGCATATCATCACCTCTGCGTGATAAGCGAGCCATGGCAGCGGCAACGGTCACATTAGATAGCTTGTCGGTGTAGAAAGCGTAGGTGTTGGAATCGGTATTGGTCAGTACATTTTCTAAAACTTGTTTGCCCTGTTCTGTAATGATGTAATTACCACGATCGTCTCTGTCCAAGTAAGGCTTTTGCTTTTTGTTGATAATATCGCCGATTTTTGTCGGCAAATTGGCATCATGAGCAACCGTCTTTTTCTTTGCATTAGCCAACTTGTCAGCCACCAGTTCCCAGATTTGATTAGCCACCTCATCGGCAGCAGCTGTGGCATCGATTATCGACAAGTTTCTTTTGTTGGCTTCAAGCAACAAACCTTTGCGAACTCGAGTCAAAAAATCCTTAGGCAAGTTATCGAATTTTTCTCCCCTGTTTGCGCCTTGCTTTCGCTTAATCAACACATCAACTGGGGCGTCAAGAACTACCGTTAAATCAGGCTCGTTATCGCCCACAGCAAACTTTATGATGTCATTAATTGCCTGATAATCATCAATGTCTGAGCGACCATAATACTGGACAGCCAAAGTTGTCAGATAATTATGGTCAACAATACAGTTGATATTGCGGTCATTCATTTTGTTAATGACGGCTAAAGTTTGCGAGCGAGCGGCGTTATATAGCAGAACCTCAGTTTTAGTATTCATTTCAAAAATAGGATTTTGCGTCATCGAGCGAATATTACGTGCAGTTGGGTCGGTCTGCGAGTCTGGTTCACGCATAATTCGGCTTTTAAGCCCAGCAGCTTTAAGACGACGGTCTAACTCAACGATCTGTGTTGATTTACCAACACCTTGCGGGCCCTGAATGACGATATACAGTCCCCTATTCATCAAGATTCTCGACTGGCTCGGGCATGCCCCGTTTATCTAAATAAGACTTTGGCACCATCTGATCTGGAGTCCAAATTTGGATAAGCTCTTCAAGATCCGTCCCCTGTTGATACTTTCCGCTAAACCCTTTGTTGCGCCCAGATCCATAATTGCCGTCAACTTCGCCAGTTTCGTGAAAGATTATTTGGCCGATACGCTCACCTACCGGCAAAACTACACTTTCGTGTCGGTTCAAGTTAAAAATTTCAAGCGTAATACGATTAATGTAACCAGGATCAACCCAGCCAGCATCAAAGCAAACTGCAATGCCATTGCGACCCATCGACGATCTGGAACGGACTTCACAAGCCCCAGGAGGCTTAATACCAACAAACTCGTGTGTATGAGCCAAAATTCGTTCTTGAGGCTTTAGCACGATTATCGGATGGTCAAGCGGAATCCCGTTGAAAGGCTTAAAGCCATTCAAATCAATCCACTGTTTGTGAGTTAGGGCTTTATACGGTCCATCAAAGTATCGTTCGACGTCTTCTCGGTCGAATGGGTTATAAACTGCACGGTCATTAATTTTCTCTAGAGTGTAGAACCAGTGCCCAAGAGTAACATCAAGGCTAGCTTCCGAAACATGGGTATCGACAAAGGGGTGGCAAATTATGTGGCCGTCTTTTACAGCACTTCGAATCTGTATATTGCTGTAAACGGCCATCTACCCTCCATGATTTGGTTTTAAACTAACTATTTTAGTTTAGCTTAAACAATATTACAGGGGCAAGCATAAGCACAATCGAGTCGGATTAATTGCTGCTGCGATACTCAAAACGCAGTCGATTTGTCGACAAATCCTGCCAAACGGCCTTCATGATGTCCTTTAGATCATCCAGTCCACCGTCGTTTAAGATGACGACATCAGCGGCTATTTCGCTACGCCTGGCTTCTGTTGGATCATTTTGATCACCAAGTTCATATTCTGGTCGAATAATTTCGATAATTTTCCCGCCGTGATGGCGAACACTGGCCGAATCTGATGGGTAGCGCAAGCCAGCAATCGTATATAATTTGACGCTTTCGTCAGCGGCACTGACTCGGCGCATAACTTCGTCAAACCATATAGTCTCGCCTAGAACTGTTGGCAAATAGCCACCCAGCCACTGCAGTATCGGTCGATGGACTTCGGCAGTTTCGTCATCAATTGGTTCCTTAGCCATCGATGGGTTGTCATGCAAACGATCAATATAAACATATAGCTTTTCGAATACCTCTGGACTTTTATCAAGCTCATGATCACGTATTTCTAGTTGGTCAAAAGTTGGCCTGACGTTGATTACACCTGGCAGAATATCTAGTAAATGAAATAGCCAACTATTTATACTCGTTAGGTCCCTTGGGTCGACCATAGCTGGATCAAAATGCTTATTTAACTGCATCGCAACCTCAGAAATGACTTCACGCGACTCGATATGCTTCGAACTTGGCTCTTCGGCCATCAAAAACTTAGCCGCAGTAGTCTTCCCATGATTTATGGGACCAGTAAATCCAACAATATACATTTATAGATAGTATAGCTTATCTTGCTTATGGTCTAAAACTTTGTGATCTAGAACTTAACGCGGATACCAGGTCCCATGGTTGAGCTGACGCTAATTCGTTCGATTAAAGCGCCTTTAACGCTAGCTGGTTTATTTGAGTTC
>JBGTET010000067.1:0-2478 GCA_041747695.1 Saccharimonadales bacterium (SeqCode) | reverse complement strand
TCAGAAGAAGAGCTAGTGAGGCGAGAAGCTGCCTTGAAAGCTCTAAAACAGGATGTTTTAGCTTCTGGTATGCCAGATTATGCCAAACAAGCTTATAGATGGGCGATCAACGAGGAGATTGCCGTTACCCATATGATTCAAGCTGCCAATGAGGGCAAAATGCGAACCTTCAACCGTTACAACAGATTTGTCTACGGCGAAGCGAACCCAGAAAGTTTCGCCATTGCTAACGAATCGTTTCGAACTCTGGCTATGGTTTTTGTGAATTCCGATAGTCCAGCTATTGCCGAAGCTGCAAGGGAAGTTTTAGAATTTCTTCCATCAATCACAACTGATGTTACCGACAAAAGAAGCGACGCTTTTGATACATTAAAGCAAGAGCACGAAGAATTCTACGACACGCTAATGGAAGGTATCGAAGAACCTGAAGACGGAAAAGTACCCTACCAAGAAATGGGTCCCTTGATCCAGCAGATGTTAATTAACATAGATGCTCCCCACTATACTCCGAAGCAACGAACGAGTGGTGCAGGCTTTAGCGTTGATCACGTAGCAGGCGATGTTTTATATCCAAATCTTCAAACTAAAATGCCGTGGAAGCGATTTGTTGGTCTTCCTGGCGCTCACGAAATCAAGACACATATTCGAGAACGAGTCCGTGGTCTCGAGAGCGATCTTTTGCTAACTTCTGTAGGACTTGATAGGTATCTTCAAGCATCAGAAGGTAAGGGTGTGATCCGTGAAACATTACCTTACGACAGCTTGGCAGACTTTGAAAAATTGCTAAGAAACCAAGACGTTTTGCGTCGACAACTTACAGTTGCGCTAGCCACAGGTATAGATGGACAGCCAAGAGACTTTGTAGAAACCTTTAAAATTATCAATGCAATTGACCGACTTTGGGAACGCGTTAAAAAACCTGACGATATTGAAGCTGCGGACAAAAAAGCCTTCAATCGATCATTCGACCTATTATCTCAAAAAACATTCTGTGGATCTGACGGTAGCGCAGGGTCTGTTTATCGCAAGAATATGCTATACCTTGATGGCTGGCTAGCATACTCTGCTTTGGCGTTAGAGCATCCTGAACTGTTCGAATATTGGGATGACGGCAAATTCGACCTGACTAACCCGCGACACATCGAAATTTTACTTGCAGCGGGCGTACTTAAAGATACGGACCAAGAGTAAGTAAAACATTGAAAAATTGCTAAAAAAGTTTTATAATAAACCACCTAATTTTAGCAAGGATTCATTATAGTTACCAAGTCAAATACAGATGAGAAAATGTTACTACAGCTACAAGAAAAATATCCTGTAGCATTGTATGCTTATTTTCGCGTCACAAACTCTACTTCCGCGTTCGAAAGGTACAAAGATGGTACAACCAAGTATCCTTTTTTTATACACCTCGAACGACTAAACGCGCAAAATGTAGAAGAAAAACTAGTAAAGATTGAAGAAGATTTGTCTAAGTTGAAACGATACAAAAAAACGACAAGTTTTCTGCAGTGGCGAAAAGCGGAATACAGCATATTGCAACACTTCTGCACTCTCCGTAACAAGAAGCATGCCTCAGAGGAAGATGTAACGGCTTACCTTGAGGCGCAGTACAACTTGTATGGCGGGCTAGATCAAGAGTTGTTCCAGAGTATTCTAGCTTATATAAAAAGCAGGGCAGTTGAATCGGAGAGATTAACTGATTGGGAAAAAGTCAGCAAGCGTGTAAATATTCGTCCTACTGCTCATACTTTGCCAGAGCCTGACGAAAAAACATTCAATTATTACAAGCAAATGTTCGTAGAAGGATTCCCAGAGCTTTTTGCAGTATTGGATTCAATTGATAATAAAAATGAATACGTCTCGAAAGGGATTAAGCAAATATTTGAACTAGCCTTGCAATCGATTGAGGCTGATAAGGCTGGCTGGAGCGTCATTAGGACTAGCGGGGGGAGTAGTATAATTGTGTCTAAGTTTCGCAGCAAAATAAAGCTGCCTCGTAGCTTTCGTACAACTAGCGCGCTTAGACTACGTCAAATAATCGCACATGAAGTTGGCGGCCATGTCCAACGTAGCCTGATCGATAAAGAAGAACATGAATACAACGGCTACGATGATACCGAAGAAGGGTTGGCAATTCTCTTAGAACAGCTAGTTGATGATCACTTTGTGCATAAACGAGCTATGAGGTATTTTGCTATTTGCCTAAGTATTGGTGCTGATGGAAAGCGACGAGACTTCAACGAAGTTTATGACATATTGAGACTGACATATCGCATTCTAGGTTACGGACCGGTAAGTTCAAAACAAGCAGCTTTTAATGAAACGACAAGAGCGTTTCGTGGTGGCCTGCCTGAAGTGCCAGGCGCAGTCTATATTAAGGACAAGATTTACTTGGAGGGCAATATCAATGCCTGGAAAAACCTTCAGGCCAAACAGTTGTCTGTCAAAGAGTTTAGACAATTATTTACTGGGCGT
>JBGTET010000066.1:0-3957 GCA_041747695.1 Saccharimonadales bacterium (SeqCode) | reverse complement strand
TTCCTAACCAGCCAGCTAGTGGCATGGTCACTTCACGTAGTAAGGCGAAAGCGACTATGCTGTACCAGCTTGTAACAGATATGGCTCCGGTGATGGCGAACAACCAGCGATGTTTTGCCAGCTGGCCCTTTTTGCCGATTGCGCTCTTTAGCAACGGAAAAACCTTGAAATGGAAAACCAGCCCATTTATGAGCACAATAGTTACTAAGGTAAGTTTAGCCTGAAAACGTGGTGAATTAAGAATCTTTGGCATCTCTCCCGTACGGTCGTATGTAAGCCACAAAAAGCCCAGCCCAGACAGAATCAGAACTGTAAGTCCAGTCCAGACAAAACGCGATAAAACTTTCAGATTCCGGTGGTCTGCTTCTGTAATTTGCTTTTTCTTGAGTATCCTCATAAAAAAGACGTCACTGACCGAGGCTCCACCCAAACCTAAAGCCAAGCCAACCAAATGGCCAAACAGAAATAATACTTTTAGATCCATGGGAACAAATATATCTAAAAAGCTAGTGCTAATCAAGTTATGGAAGGAATGGATGCACTGCACATTAAATTACTAATCGTGGATACGAATGTTACCATGAGATATGGCAAAAAATCGAAAACACCAATCCTTCTCCTCGTCTTTACTGAGAATACTGGGCATAGCAACCCTAATTATTGTGATTGCGCATTTGCTTTTACAGTTTCTTAATTTAGAAATTTTTCACTACCAAAATGGCTTTGCATATGAGCTGTCAAATCGTTTCGATTTAGACGATGAATCAAGTGTCGGCACATGGTTCTCGCAAGCACTTTTCCTTGCAATCAGTATGGGCGCAGCTTTAGCGGCCTATCTTTCCACCGTGATTGCTGTCCGTCGTTTATGGCAATTTATCGCTATAATCGGACTTTTGCTCTCGATAGACGAAGTTGCCACACTCCATGAGTTTGTCCTACAAAGCCTACACAATGTATTTTTTAGAGATGCCGATCCGACAACTACAAACAACTCTTGGCTGCTCGTGACACCATTTATTCTTATGGCAGTTGTGTGGTTTGTATGGAAAGTGTCCAAACTTCTACCACGGCGAACAATGCTACTGTTTGCAACGTCGATTTTCACGTTTTTAGTTGGTGCAATATTCTTTGATGCACTTGCCAGTATTGTCGACCGAGAAACGTTTTTGAACCAAGGAGTAATCATAGCAATCGAGGAATCTCTTGAACTACTGGGATGTATCATCGCCGTGTATGCCATCGCTGATTATCTAGAGATTCAACACGGGCCTAGACTTAAATCGGCCTTAAGCAATCTCAAATAAGGTATAATTGTCATAGGCTTTTTGGCCAAAGTTCTACAAAAATGAAAAAACTTAAATTCCCCAAAATTCATCCCTTTGCCCAGTTTTGTCTTGCGCTGGGCATATTTGCTGCTTCGCTTATAGCTTCTAGAGATCCAGAAATAGCCGACTGGGAAATAGCTGCATTCGAGTATATGTACACCCTCCCTTCGGTTTTACTCCCGCTCTTTTTTGTAATTACTCAGACGGGAAGCATCTATGTGCTGTTTCTGTTGTTTGTACTGTACATATTTAAGCAGAACTACCATGTTGTTATTCGCTTACTAATGACTGGAACCTTGGCATATTTGCTATCCGGCGTTGCAAAAGATCTATGGGGGAGGGCAAGGCCAGCAGAGTATCTTGTGGATATAGTAAACCTCGATTACATTGTCAGGGGGCCAGGTTTTCCATCGGGGCATACTGCGCTTGCAACTGCACTGGCGCTGACAATCGGTCATTATCTTCCAAGAAAATATCATTGGGTGATAGTAGTCTGGATTCTCGGAGTCGGCTTATCACGTATGTACTTGGGTATACATTTTCCTCTGGATATAGTCGGAGGTTTTGCTATTGGTTGGGCTTCGTATGCACTCTTCCGCAATGTTAGGCTTTATGATGTAAGGTTTAGCAAAAAACAAAAAAACCCGAAATAGCCTGAGCCAATAATTTCGAGTCTGAACTGTACAGTAGGCACAATCGGAAACACCAAGCCAAATGGGCATAAATGTCTGGCTATCCTGTTAGCTGACTCTTTGATTGTAAGAATTATTACAGCTTAGCTAAAGTCCTTGGTGTAAATTGAACTTGCACAATAAAGGAGAAGCCTATGAATGACGAAAACGAAATCACATCTGTAGACGACGCATTAGAAGATGACCGTGGAGCTGCACTGCCAACGCCAGGGGACGACCCATTGCCCGAGGACAACGGCACTCCTGCCAGCCCACCAGACGAAGAAGCTGAAGGCGATGAAGTACCAGCTGATCACCCAAATTTAGACAGTAATATTGATAGCCACGAACTCTACGAACAAGGGTCTGTTACTTAGAGAAAATTTTAGTCATCAAGACTTGCACGTATCAGCATTTTAAGTTATAATATTATTGATATGGATAAATTAACGCTTACAATGCCAACAGAGGCACTCAGAATCGAAGACTTGTCTCCGGATGAGATAATGGCTGCATTTGCTTCAGCAGTTCTTGGTCAGGAGGTCGTAACCAACGAAAACGGACCAACTGCCTTTATTTTTAATGTAGAAACTGGCGAAATCACTCGTACTGAAATACTGGGGCAAGAAACCGCTCAAGAAGACGCTATTGGTCCTCTGCCATCTATCGAATCTGTACGAAGACGTCGCAAAATGGGACGGGCCGGCACGATAATTGGTGGAGCAGCACTGGCGGCTGGATCTGTCTTAGCTGCCTGCGAGCCAACAGGGGTAGCAAGATGCGACACAGAACTTGTGGCCCAGCGTGCTTTTGCGAAAGCTAAATACGGTGCCAGAATTACCTGCAAACCTCATGGCGATCTAGAGCCGGAGTCTGCAGCTGTACTTGGATGGGCAGATCACAAAAACAAAATAGTCAACATATGGGCTGCGCAAATAAAGGATAACCGAGTTTTAAAGGTAGTAGCATCTCATGAACTCGGCCATCTGGAATTCGAGAAGCAGAAAAGAGAAGGCACCAAGGCTCAAAGAGAAGATTTTGCGTGGAAGTATGCATGGTGCATGACGCCTCTCGACGGAGTTAGCTATGGCAACTTAAACTACACAACAAAGCCAAAAGTTGGCGGTAAAGAGTGTCTTATAATTTTAGGTTAGTTCGTTAGATTTGATATAGTATAGCCATGAGCATAACAGAGGCAGCGCTAGCAAAACCAACAGAGCTGGAGTTTGTTGAACCACCAGAAGTAAAAGCTTCTGATGTTGCAAAAGTCTTAAGGCTTATTCGTTTCCGAAAAAGATGGGGCAGGAGTAGCTTTGGAGCCCGAGTCGTGCGAGAAGGCGGACAAGCGACCTTTGATGAAATAGGAAGACTTCTGCAAGGCCCAGCTCCTGAAGATTTTAACTTGCTTCGCGATCGAGATTACGGCCCCGGCGGTGGTGGCCCGCTACATCGAGATAGCGACAAAATAAACGACGTCACAGAAATACTAGTTAAGGCAGGCGAGCTTGAGGCTATAGTACTTGCAGGATCAACCTATGGTGATATCCCAAACGTAGCGGGACTAGTTCATCCTCGCTTTAATGGGGAGACTGACGAACTTTTCAGTAAAGGTCTCTTTAGAGGTGCAAGTCCTTCGCGATCATACAAAACCACACTCAAAGAAGATGACGTTATAATATTTGACCACTCGCAAACCCATGCATTTAGATCGATCACAGAGGATCGTTTTTCAACATCTAGGTACCTCGTTCCTCTTAGCTTTTAATACCTAACCATCAAAGTGTTAGGGTCATTTACATTTGATCCAACATTTCGTATTCTAACTACAAGCATTATTGATGTGGATTTTTCTATATGAAACAAACAACAGAGGGTAAAGACTAAATCATGCCAAGACTACCAAATCCAGGTGGAGATGACGGAACATGGGGTAGCATACTCAATGATTTTCTTAAAGTAGC